>CAJOQB010000016.1 GCA_905236405.1 uncultured Bacteroidales bacterium | reverse complement strand
GTCAGCACCGGCGCGGCTGCTCTCTAACAGGAAGGCGTTGCCGTAGTCGAAGAAGTACATGCCTTGGGCGGTGAGCTTGTTGACCGCAGCCACATGTCGGCGGAGGCTTTCCTGCACCTTCTCTTTGAAGAGTTCGGGCTGTTCGGCCATCATGACCTTCGAATCCTCGAAACTGATACCCACGGGGTAGTAGCCGCCCGCCCAGGGGTTGTGGAGGGAGGTCTGGTCGGAGCCGAGGTCCACGTGGATGCCTTTGGCGGCGCAGTATTCCCACAGGTCAACCACGTTGCCCTGATAGGCGAAGCTGCGAGCCTGTTTGGCGGCGATGGCCTTATCTACTTCGACGAAGAGTTCGTCGAGGTCGGCGTGCACCTCATCGACCCAGCCTTGCTCGAAGCGTTTCTGGGTGGCGGCGGGGTTGATTTCGGCGGTGATGGAGACCACTCCGGCGATGTCGCCCGCCTTGGGCTGGGCGCCGCTCATGCCGCCGAGGCCGGCGGTGATGAAGAGTTTGCCTGCCGTGCCGCCGCCGAGTTTGCGGGCGGCGTTGAGCACGGTGATGGTGGTGCCGTGGACGATACCCTGGGGGCCGATATACATGTAGGAGCCGGCGGTCATCTGTCCGTACTGCGTCACGCCGAGGGCGTTGTAGCGCTCCCAGTCATCGGGCTTACTGTAGTTGGGAATCATCATGCCGTTGGTGACCACCACGCGGGGAGCATCTTTGTGGCTGGGGTAGAGACCCATGGGGTGACCGCTGTACATAACGAGGGTCTGCTCGTCGGTCATCTCGCTGAGGTACTTCATCACAAGACGGTACTGAGCCCAATTCTGGAACACGGCGCCGTTGCCGCCATAAGTGATAAGTTCGTGGGGGTGCTGAGCCACAGCGGGGTCGAGATTGTTTTGAATCATCAGCATAATGGCGGCAGCTTGACGGCAGCGGGCGGGATATTCGTCGATGGGACGAGCGTACATGGGGTAGGTGGGACGCAGACGATACATATAGATGCGTCCGTATTTACGCAACTCTTCGGCAAACTCGGGTGCCAGCATGGCGTGGTCCTTGGGGTCGAAGTAACGTAGTGCATTGCGGATGGCCAGTTTCTTTTCGGCAGGAGTCAGTATGTCCTTGCGCTTGGGAGCGTGGTTGACGGTGGTGTCGTAAGGCTGCGGTTCGGGAAGCACAGAAGGGATTCCTTGACGCAGTTCGGTTTGAAATTCTTCGAGTGTCATATATTGTTAATGTTGATTGTTATTATCTCAGAATTGAATTTGTAAACCCACATCGAGACGGGGCAGGTTGAGGTAGAAGTTGCCAGGTGTTATTACGGCGGGCAGAATCTGGGGATCAAAGATGTTGGTCATGTTGTAGCGGGCATAGACGCCAATCCAATCCCAGGTGAGACGGCTGGCGATACCCCATTGCAGTTTGTAGTTGTCGACAAATGCAGGGTCTTCAAAAGTGCGTTCTTCTGCGTCGGCGGCAATGGTGGTGTTATTGATGGCATAGTTGTAGCCAGTGACATAGCGGTAGTTGCCGAGGTTGCCATAAACACCCAAATCCCAGTGCAGTCCTTTGGCAAACAGGGCTCCACCAGCTCTGAGACGAATGCGTTGGAAGAGTTCGATGTTCCATCCGGTACGGTGCATCATGCGGTATTCTATGTCGTTGGCATTGTATGTGTTGCCAGTGGCAGGATTGTACAACCCCAAATCGCCATCGAGCAGATTGATACTTATTTGGCTTTGGTCGGTGGGAAGGCTCCAACGTTGATGCTCCCAACCGAGGCCGAGGCCAAGTCCATACCATTTTTTGAACATACGGACATAGCGGCCTTCGATGCCGAAGTTGATGCCCTCGAACGATCCCAGTTTCAGTTCGTTGTCACCGGTGCGGACGGGATAGCCGAAGGTAAAGGCCCAATCGAAGGTGGAGGAACCGCCGCCGCCATAGCTGAGGTCGGAGGTCTCCAAGTCTTCGGGTGTGCGGTCATAGTGGGTGGTGTACATCCAAGTGTGGCGATAAAGGCTGTCGACCACTTCCCAAGAGAAGATGTTGCTGGATTCGCCTTTATTGATTAATTCCTTGCGTTCGGTGGCACTAAGAGCATACTCGCTGGTGTAGCCACGATAGTTGACCACCAGTTTGCGTGTGACGAGGCCGTCTTTCTCGAAGGCAATCATTAAAGGTTTGGTTGGTTCGTCCACCTCGACAGCGGCATATTCGTCAATGCCGTTGGTGTCGTTCACGGCTTTGAACCATACGGTGGGCCAACGCATGCTTTGGATGTCGGTGTATTCGGGAGTGTCATCCTCGTCGGATTCTACTGCGACAACTTCCTCAACAACCACTTCCTCTACTTCGGCGTCATCACTATAGTCGTCGAAGATGGTGCGGTAGTTTTCTTCTGAATCATCCTCTTCTTCTGCTTTACGCGAGGGAGGAATGACGATAAACACATAGTTGAGCGTGTCTTTGAAGGTGAATGTTGGTTCGGGTGCGGGGCGGTTCTTCTCGACAAAGTAGCTGGCTTGCGGCACGCCGTAACCCAAAGCATAGTCGAAATAGGGGTAACGGTCGCACGATTTCTCGATTTCCGCTTTCATTTGCATGGCGGTCAAACCCGGGCGTGTTTGCCAAGCACAGGCACAGAAACCTGCACATAAGGGGCTGGCAAACGAGGTGCCGTAGGCGTCATCGGTTTCGTGGTCTTTCTTGGGGTTGGCGACAATGGCGTGTCCAAAAGCAGAAATATTGGGTTTCAGACGACCGTCGGCACCAGGACCGTAGCTGCTGAAGGAGATGTGACGATAGAGTCGGAGGTTGTCGTCGATACCGGCCACACAAAGCACGCTGTCGGCATCGGCGGGAGTGATGATGGTTTTCCAACGGCTGTCGTCGCCTTCGTTACCAGCCGAGTTGCATACCAGCATGCCTTTGCGTACGGCCATGTTGGCGGCTTTGGCCACATAGCTACGGCCGTCCATTTCGTAGGTGAAGTGGCGCTCTTTGCCGTAACCCAACGAACTGTTGATGACATTGGCACCGTTTTTGTCGGCCCATTCGACGGCTTGTGCCCACCACACTTCCTCTTTGAAGGGCTCCGATTCAATCTCGGTACGGGCGAGGATGAACTCGGCGCCGGTAGCCAAACCCAGTTGCTGGCCGTTGATGATGCCGGCGATACAGCTCAACACCATCGTTCCGTGAGTGTTCCATCCATAGACGTTCTCTTTCTTGTTGCAGAAGTTCCAGGTGGCTTTGATGCGTCCGGCATCGCGTAGGTGCTTGAAGGCATCGTGGGTGTTGACAGCGGGGAAACCGCCATCAAAGACGGCGATACGGATGCCTGTGGCGTCGATGTTGTTTTTGCGGAATTGCTCGCCTTGGAAGCGAACCAGCTGGTCGGCCAGCACGGGAGCGTCTTTACCTAACTCTTTGTCGAGCTGTTGGCTTTGTTGGCCGTAGTCGATTTTGGGTGCCTGATAGGAGGCGATTTGTGCTTCGGTAGCAATGATTTTCACCTCTTTCACGAAGGGTAGTTGCTCGATGCGGGCAATTTGCTCGTCAGTGGCCATAACTCCGATGGCGTTGAACCAACGCGAGGTTCCCACCTCTTCGGTGGCTATGGCGTCGACTTGCTGCACATAGCTTTCGTTGAGAGGATAATTGCTGATGTCGTAAAGGTCGGCGTTGTTGAGCTTGTAACGCTCGATGGCTTTGGCATCGAAGTAGGAATAGGGGTCGAAGGTGGTACCTGCTTTGTCGGTCAGGAACACCCAGTAGCACGATTGTGCGTTGATCTGGCTAACAAGGGCCATAATCAGGGCAAGAAAAACAAATGTTCTTTTCATTATTATTATGTATTAATTATATATTGTACAATATCAGTATCTTGTTTGTGATGGCATACAAAAGCCACTTTGGAAAGCGTATGCAAAGGTAACACTTTTTTCAAATACATTCATGTGAAAACAGAAAAAGATGCCTTTGTCGATTGTTTCCGATGCCTATCGATTACAATGCTTAATAGTTTTCGAGCCAAAAATATTACACCCTTGAATGAAAAAAAGTTGTTTTGTGTTGTAAATGACAATAAAAAAAACGCCCTGCAATTGCAAGGCGTTTTTTATTTGTTGGTCAGAATCGATGGATGGTGCTGTTGTTATTCAGCATTGATAATGGCTTTGTGGACAGCATTCCAACCGGCGGCATTGAGACCCCAATTGTTGGTGGAGTTCTTGTTGCCATTGACTCTCACTTTTCTTCTCTTGACCTTTTTGTTAGCATTAATACCCATGATATGATTCTTTTAATTGTTTAACTTCTTGTACTGCAATAAAAAACAAGGGTTATGCCTTGTTTTTTGGTTCTGCAAAAGTACATAGAACATTTGAACTGGCAAAATAATTTTTCAATTATTAATATTTCGCACGTTGAACGTCACGATTCCAAGTGCTCTTTGCGGAGCAAATCGTTGACGGTCTTCACGGGGTTGAATGTGGCCAAAGGCACCTCGACGAAGAGGGTGACCCAGTTGGCCATAGCGCCGTTCCACAATCCGGGCAGTTCTTGCGACTTCACTATTGTGGCGCCTTTCGATTTCTTGGAGATGAAACCTGTGGCGGGGTCGACATACTTACGCAAGTCGAACCGACGACCGTGGTAATCCTTTGTGGCACAAACCAAATCGACGGGGTTGAAGTGAGTGGAACTGGCCAAGATGGCTTCTTGTTCAGGATCCTTGCGGTTGATTTGTGCTGTTTCGACAATTTGGAGGCTCTTGACGCCCTGTTGGTTCTCGACAAAGAAAGGACCGCCACCAGGTTCGCCTTGGTTTTTCACCATACCACAGATGCGTATGGGGCGGTTGAGGATGTTGCGGAACTGTTGAACGCGTGAGTGGAGATTGATTGATGTGGGCAGTTCAAGATGGAGGGTGTCGGTGATGAATTGTTCAATCTCAGTTATTTGTTTTGCGGAACACCCTTCGTCAAGCATTCGGAGATAACCGAAGACTTTGTCTTGGATATCAAGAAGGAAACCTGCCAAGACCTCTTTGTATACGATAGTGGTGTGCTTCATCCAGTCGGGCACCACATTGTCGATGTTCTTAATAAATATAAGGTCGGCTCGTTGTTCGTTGAGGTTCTCGATGAGAGCGCCGTGACCACCGGGGCGGAAAACGAGTTTTCCTTCGTCGTCGCGAACGGGATTGTTGTATTCGTCAACGGCGATGGTATCGGTATAGTGTTTCTGTTCGGAGAAACTGATGTTGAGTTTGATGCCGAAGTTGCTCTCGTAAAATTTCTTCACTTCCGACACTTTTTTGCGGAAGAGAGAACGGTGTTCGGGCGATACTGTGAAATGGATGTTGACCGTCTCGTCGCTATTGCGGGCGTATTCGGCACCTTCGACGATATGCTCTTCGAGCGGGGTACGTTGGGTGTTGCCGTAGCGGTGGAACTTGAGGAGTGCTTTGGGCAAGTTGCCATAACCCATATAGTTCTCCTTCAACAGGAAATTGATTACCGTGGTGAAATCTCCTCGCTCCATATAGTCGCCAAACTCGGCACCCGATTGGTGCATGCATTTCTTCAAGTCATCGAAGAAAGCGAAGGTGCGGATGTGCTGCAGAAACTCTTTTACCGAAGGATACTCTTTTTCAAAACCATAATCCACGCCGAAGTAGGTCGACGAGAAGGCGTACAAATCTTTGAACATACGGGTGGCGGCACCCGATGCAGGCACAAACTTGAGCAGTTTTTTGTCTCTGGAAAGCTGCTGGTATCTTTGCGTGTAATGGTTGATGTCGTCATCGCTCATACGGATGATGCCGCCGTTGTCGACGGTGGCAGGGGCGATGAGTTTTGTTTTTGGGAATCCGTTCCGAAAGTTAGTGATTTGCTGTTCCAGCATTTCGGGTGTAATGCCCAACTCGGCGATTTGTTTCAAATCACCGTCAGAAAAAGTCTTTTTGTTCATTGTGGTGAAAGGCTTAACTCCTAATTGCGATATTGTCTGTAGATATCACTGGTAATCAAGACGGTGGTGTAAACGGTGTCACCCTCTTTCAGACGGATGTTGCTGCTGCCTTTGCGATAGCAGTAGTAGTTCGTTCTGGTGTATTCTTCGTCGTAACCGTCTTCATAAGTGGCGTTGACGTTGAAGATGGCAGGAGCGGTGAAGGTGGCGTTGAAGATGCCTTGTGCATCGCTGTAGCCTTCAGCTTTCACATAACTGCTGTCGATGTCAATCTTTACAAAAGCGCCTTTCAAGGGTTTGTTTGTCGTCTCGTCAATGACCGAAACTTGAACATAGCAGTTGGTGTCTCTGTCGCAGGCACCCATCAAGAGGGATGCTGATACTCCGCCGATTAGGAGAGCCAAAGCGAGGATTAAGTTTTTTTTCTTCATATGATGTGACATTTTTTTATTTCCAATCGTAAAATTCTGTCTACTTTTGCACCCGAAATGGAACGGCTTTTCGAGTGATTTATAAAATGCAAAATTAATAAATAAATTATATAGCACATGAAAAAACTTTCGTTTTTGGCGATTTTTTTGCTATCGGTCGCTTTTGGTTTCTCGCAAACCAATTATTCTCAGTACATTGATGACACCACCCATACCTATGTACTTATTGAGACGAATTATGGCAATATGGTGGTGAAACTCTACAACGAGACGCCTCTTCACAGAGACAATTTTGTAAAATTGGTTCGTGAAGGGTTCTATGATGGTCTTCTTTTCCATCGTGTCATCAACAACTTTATGATTCAAGGTGGCGACCCCAATTCCAAGGATGCTCCTGCAGGCGTTCAACTGGGTGACGGCAATCTGGGTTATACCATCCCCGCCGAGTTCAATCCGGCTCTTTTCCATAAGAAAGGTGCTTTGGCTGCCGCTCGTATGGGCGACAATGTGAATCCCAAGAAGGAGAGTTCCTCCTGTCAATTCTATCTTGTTCAAGGTCAGGTGTGGAACGACCAAGTGCTCAATATGTTCCGTCAGCAATACGGCAAGAACATTACCGAAGAACAGGCAGAAGTCTACAAAACCGTTGGTGGCACCCCTCATCTCGATGGCGACTATACTGTCTTTGGCGAGACGGTGGAAGGTATCGAGGTGATTGACAAGATTGCCGCCGTGAAGACCGGTGCGATGGATCGTCCATTGGAGAATGTCACTATGCGGATAAGCATTCTCGAAAAGAAGAAAATGAAGATAAAAGGTACCATAAATGCACCAGGAAAGGGTCTTGTGCGTAAGACTTTGGACAAGCCTGTCGACGTTGAAAAATAGTCACTCAAATTTCATGTAAAACAATGAAAGCAGAGATTTTAGAGTATATCAAGGAGATTCAGGAAACTCGTATCGAAAAGTTCAAGGATACTGCTGCCGAGGTAGAGCAGTTCCGTATCAAGTATCTGGGAAAGAATGGTGTGATGAACCAGCTCTTCGAGCAATTCAAGACGGTTCCCAACGAGCAAAAGAAAGAACTTGGGCAGGCGTTGAACCAACTCAAAACCGCCGCTCAGCAGAAAATCGAGGAGTTCAAGAACTATGTGGAGAGCAAAGAGGAAAGTGCTCATTTGCACGACTTGACGATGCCTACCGATTTCTCCGAATTGGGGTCGCGGCATGTGCTTTCGGTAGTGATGAACGAGATTAGCGAGATTTTCTCCCGTATTGGGTTTACCGTTGCCGAATCGGTTGAGATTGAAGACGATTGGCATCTCTTCTCGGCACTCAACTTCCCGCCCGACCATCCTGCTCGTGATATGCAGGACACTTTCTTCGTCGAGAAAGAGGAAGGGAAACAGGAAGTGGCGTTGCGTACACATACATCGTCGGTTCAGGTGCGTGTGATGGAGAACAACAAACCTCCCATCCGTATCATTGCCCCGGGTCGTGTGTTTCGTAACGAAGCCATCTCGGCTCGCGCCCATTGCATTTTCCACCAAGTGGAGGCACTTTATGTCGACAAGAAAGTGACCTTTGCCGATCTCAAACAGACGTTGCTCTATTTTGCCAAAGAAATGTTTGGCGAACAGACACAAATACGACTCCGCCCCTCCTATTTTCCCTTTACCGAGCCTTCAGCCGAGATGGACATCTCGTGCAACATCTGTGGAGGAAAAGGATGCAATATCTGCAAGGGAACGGGTTGGCTCGAAATTTTGGGTTGTGGTATGGTCGACCCCAACGTGCTTGAGGCTTGCGGTATCGACTCCAAACAGTATAGCGGATTCGCCCTCGGAATGGGTGTGGAGCGAATGGCGATGCTGAAATATCAGATTCGCGACCTTCGTCTCTACTTCGAAAACGATTTGCGTTTCCTCAAACAGTTTGAAAGTATCATATAAATCATGGATGCAGATTGTTGCGTCGTGTTTTTTAGAGAAAAAGTAATGAATGCGGGGAACTGAAAGCAGTTCCCCGTTTGTTTCATGATAATAATTTGAAAGCATGAGTATTATTAGTATCGAAAAGATGGAATTCTATGCCTATCACGGCTGTTTTGAAGAGGAGCGTGAGATAGGCACTCGTTTCCGTGTCGATGTCGCGATGGATGTTGACACAACCAAAGCCCAACAAAGCGACGATATCAACGATACTGTCAGCTATTTAGATGTCTACCAAGTGGTGAAACGCGAGATGATGATTCCTTCGCATCTGCTTGAGCATGTGATGCAAAGGGTGGGGGAGGCCATCTTGCACGACTTCCCTGGTGTGAACTCCGTGCGGGTCAAGGTGTCAAAGCTCAATCCTCCTCTTGGTGGACAGATGGATTGTGTGAGTGTGGAGTCGGTGTTGAGACGGTAGAGGAGATATCCGACGTTTTTTTTGCACGAGGTTTGGCGATGTTTAGAGTTAGAGTAAAGTTAGACTTAGGTAGGAGTTAGGTAGGAGTTAAGTAGGAGTTGCAATTTTGAAATTTGTTCTTGTTTTTGTCTCATACGAGCGTGCCCGAATCGAAAAAACTGTAGTAGTCAGGTCGTCCTTTTTCGTTGATTCCAACGATGATATGGTCGACAAGAGGGATGTGTAGCACCTCGCCTGCTTTCAGTATGCCATGAGTGAGGTCTTTGTCTTTCCTGCTCGGGGTGAACACTCCTGTGGGATGATTGTGAGCGACGGCTATCGAAACGGCATTCTTCTCGAGTGCCGTTCTGAAAATGAGACGGATGTCGACGGGCGTTTCGGTCAATCCGCCGGAAGAGATTCTTTGTTTGAAGACCACTCGTTTGCGGACGTTCATGTAGATTGCCCAAAACTCCTCATGCGGAAGGTCGATGAGCGAAGGGCCGAGATATTGAAAAATGTCGGTACTACTGCGAATGATAATTTCTTTGGAATCAACATGCTCGTTCAACATTCGGTAGCCAATTTCCATAGCGGAGACGATGCTGACGGCTTTGGCTTCTCCGATACCATGAATCTTTGTTAAGTCGTTGATTCCAAGATGAGCCAGCTCGGTCAGGTTGTTGTTGGCTTCTTGCAGCACTTTCTTGGCAAGTTCGACAACGTTTTGCCCTGGTTGGCCGCTTCCGAGCAGTATGGCGATGAGTTCTGCGTTAGTGAGGCTTTTTTTGCCGTTGGCAATCATTTTTTCGCGAGGCTTATCTTCATCAGCCCAATGCTTTAGCGTGAAATTTATGTTTTCTTTCATGGTATGATGCTGAGTAATTATTTTGCAAAAGTATAGATTTTTTTGCAAAACTGTTGTTGAATCCATTTTTTTTGGTATCTTTGCATGTTCAAATACTATAAAAAGAATAAAACTAATAATAATTTAAGATATGCAGAATAAAGGACTTATTCAATTTTTGACGGTCTGCTTTTTGCTCGTCTGTCTTTTCCAATTGTCGTTTACGTTTGCGACAAGAGGTGTAGAGAAACGTGCAAAGCAGGACGCGGAAGCGTACGTAAACGACAACGCTACTCAGCAGCTGGCTAAAACATTGGCCGGCGGTGATTCTCGCATGGTTTCTATTATTGCTGACTCGCTGGCCACCGCCCACGAATCGCATTATCTTGATTCCATGGCTACTGAAAAGACTTGGCTTGGCTATACCTACCGCCAATGTCAGGCACGTGAAATCAATCTTGGCCTCGACCTGAAGGGTGGTATGAACGTTATGCTCGAGGTCTCGACGGTCGATGTGGTTCGTGCTTTGGCCAACAACACCGACGACCCCACGTTCAACCAAGCTATCGAACAAGCTTTGGCTAAACAGAAGACCACCACCAACCGCGACTTCGTCTCGTTGTTCTACGAGTCGATTCTCTCGTTGGACAAAAACGTGCAGCTCTCCTCCTACTTCAGCACGCAGCTGCGTGACAAAATCAAACTCAGCGACGACAACGACAAGGTGATCGCTGTGGTGAAGGAAGAGGCTGATGCTGCCTATAGCCGTACTTACGAAGTGCTGCGTCAGCGTATCGACAAGTTCGGCGTCTCGCAACCCACCATCCAACAGCTTCGTGCCAGCGAGCGTATCCTTGTGGAACTTCCTGGCGTGAAAGACCCTGCTCGTGTGCGTCGTCTCCTTCAAGGTACTGCCCAGTTGGAATTCTGGTCGACCTGTGGCGGCAACCCCGAGGCAAACCAAGAGGCTGTTACCGATGCTGTCAACGCCATCAACGCTCTCTATGCTGTCGACAGCTATTTGGCTGGCACCAGCGAAGCCAATGTTGACTCGGCTGCTGTTGCTGACACTTTGGCTCCCAAAACCGAACAAGACACTGGCCTCATGGCTCAGTTGAATAATAATAGTAATACAAATAACTCCGCTGACCTCGACAACCTCCGCAAGGAACATCCTCTGATGAGCATCTTCCAACCGAATGTCGACGAGAGCGGTCGTATCTATGGTCCCGTGATGGGTTATGCTGCCGGCAAGGATCGCGACGCTATCGACCGTATGCTGGCCAAAGCTGCTGAACGCAAGGTGTATGACAGCCGTCGTATCCGCTATCTCTGGGCAGCCAAACCGGTCAACGAGAAACAAGACTTCTATGCCCTCTATGCCATCAAGGTGACCACCCGCGACGGTTCGGCTCTGCTCGACGGTAATGCCATTACCGACGCCCGTCAGGACTTCGACCAAGCAGGCGGCAACGAGATTTCGATGACCATGAACACCGAGGGTGCTCGCGAATGGAAGCGTATCACCGGTGAGAATGTGGGACGTTGTGTCGCCATCGTTCTCGACGATTTGGTTTATTCGGCTCCTGTCATCAATACCGAGATTGCCGGTGGACGCAGCTCTATTACTGGTGATTTCACTCTCGAAGAGGCCAAAGACATCGCCAACATCCTGAAATCCGGTAAGCTCCCCGCTCCTGCCGTCATCGTGCAAGAGGCTGTGGTCGGACCTTCGCTGGGTCAGGAATCCATCCACAAGGGACTCATCTCCTTCATCCTTGCTTTCATTATCGTGCTCGTCTACATGGTGGTGTTCTATAACCGTGCAGGTTGGGTGTCGGTCATCGCTCTTATCGTCAACCTCTTCTTGCTGATGGGTGTGTTGGCATCGATTGGTTCGGTGCTCACCATGCCTGGTATCGCAGGTATCGTGTTGACAATGGCAATGGCTGTTGACGGTAATGTGATTATCTACGAGCGTATCAAAGAAGAGCTCCGTGCCGGCAAGAGTTTGGCCAGCTCGGTCGAAGATGGTTTCAAGAATGCTTATTCGGCCATCATCGACGGTCAGGTGACCACCTTCTTGCTGGGTCTTGTGCTCATTGTCTTTGGTTCGGGCCCTGTGCAAGGATTCGCTGTGACGCTGTGTATCGGTATCGTCACATCGCTCTTCACCTCTATCTTTATCACCCGTCTTTGCATCGATTGGGCGCTGAAGCACAACAAGAAGTTGTCCTTCTCCTTCCCCTTCAGCGAGAACTTCATGCGTAACGCCAATGTCGATTGGATTGGCAAACGCAAAACCTTCTACATTATCGCTATCTGTGCCGTCGTTGTTTGCTTCGGCTCGCTCGCAATTCGCCATCTCAACTATGGTATCGACTTCTCTGGTGGTCGTACCTATGTGGTTCGCTTCGACCAGAATGTTTCGGCCAACGATGTCCGTAACAGTTTGGCCGATCAGTTTGAGGAAGCTCCCGAGGTGAAGACCTATGGCCCCAGCAATCAGTTGAAGATTACCACCAAGTACAAAGTCAACGAAGACGGTGAGGAAGTGAAGAACGAAATTCTCACCAAACTTTATGACGGTACGAAGACCTTCTTTGCCGACGATATCGCAATTGCCGATTTCGAATCGACTGAGAACAATCCTTTGGGTATCATCCAGAGCGAGCAGGTGGGTGCCACCATCGCTCACGACTTGAAACGTTCCTCCATCCTGGCTGTGTTGGGCGGCTTGCTCATCATCTTCGCCTACATCTGGATTCGTTTCCGCAACTGGCGCTTCGGTGTCGGCTCTGTGGCTGCTTTGGCTCACGATACCATCTTGGTGATGGGTATGTTCGCCCTGCTTCATGGTTTGTAGCCCTTCAATTTGGAGGTCGACCAGTCGTTCATTGCCGCTGTGTTGACGGTCATCGGTTATTCGATTAACGCCACCGTGGTTATCTTCGACCGTGTTCGTGAGGAGCGTAAACTCTATCCCAAGCGCGACATCAAGACGCATGTCAATGCTGCTATCAACCAGACCTTGGCTCGTACCATCAACACCAGCGGCACCACGTTTGTCACCCTGCTGATGATGTTCATCTTCGGCGGTGAAACCATCCGTGGATTTCTCTTCGCCCTGTTGGTTGGTGTCGTTTGCGGTATGTTCTCGTCGGTGTGTCTGGCAGGCCCCATCGTCTACCAGATTTCTTCTCGCGAGGCAAAAGATGCCGAAGCCAAGAAATAACTGTGATATAATATATAATTGATTCAATAGTATAATACGAGTCGAAAAAAATGGACGCTGGCGACATCATATTTATCGGATTCTTGCTATTCAGCATCTTTGGCGGCACTATCGTCAAGCTGATAAAGAAGTCGTTGTCCGGTTTTGCGACTCCCGGTACTGAAAGCAATGGGAATCCGATGGCAAAGGCTGCAACGCCGAGGCCATCGGAGACCTTCAGTCAGATGGACGATGAGGAGCCCATAGAGTATACTGTCGAACAGGACTCCCCGTATTTCACATACGAGACGATAGAACCCGAGGTGAAAGTTGAGTCAAAAAAGCGAAAGAAAAACGTTGACAACATTTTCCGTCAAAGTCCTGTCTTCGCTCAGCAGGCCACCCAAGGGATGTCTTTCAAGGAACCTGTTGCCGAGACGGTCAATGCTGTGATGGATGAGCCGTTCGACCTTCGCAAAGCCATCGTCTATCAGACCATTATGCAGAACAATTATCTATAGTATATGAAATAAGATTAATTCAATAAATAAAGAGTATGTTCAGAAAAGTACTATTAACAATCGGACTGCTGCTTGCAGCACATGTTGCGGTTCTCGCACAAGGTACCATCAAAGGTACCGTTACCGATGCTAAGAACGGTGAACCCATACCCTTTGTCAACGTCATCATCAAACAAGATGGCCAGCAGAAGGGCTTCGGGCAAACCGACTTTGATGGTATCTACACCATCAAGTCTGTCGACATCGGAAAGTATGACATCGAGGCCTCGTATGTGGGTTACACTACGCACGTGCGTCAAGGTGTTCAAGTGAAAGCCACAGGCTTTACTGTGATCGACATCCAAATGTCTTCCTCGGCTGCCACCCTGAAAACTGTCGAGGTGACCACAGAGAAGACGCCTCTGTTTGAGAAGGGCTCCACCACAGAAGGTGCCACCCTTTCGGACGAGGATATCAAACGTATGCCTGGTAACTCGGTGGACGCTATTGTGTCGACTGTGGCAG
>CAJOQB010000015.1 GCA_905236405.1 uncultured Bacteroidales bacterium | reverse complement strand
ATTATTTAATTGAACATTACTATTTTATGCATTTTGCATCAATGGTATTCAATTCCTCATCATGGTATCAGTTTAGTTTTACTTTTCATTTTTACACCAATATAAACGTCCCCATGCGGTTTTTATTGCCCGCATCGTTCTGTGGCTTCAAAAACTGAACGTGACCGACAGCGGGTCGGGATAGCAACTGTGGAAGACGAGTGTGTAGATACCAGGCTCGATGCTGTAGAGGTCGAACTCGTTGTCCACGTCGCACATGCAGTTGGCCTGCGGATTGCCTTCATCCTCGCGTTCGTAGATGTCGATGGTCTGTCCGGTGCGGATGGCGCTGACGATGATTCCGCCGTCCATCTCGGCGGTGCCGCAGTTGACCGCCAGGTTGTGGTGCGTCACATGCAGCCGCTGGTTGACGGCATCGTAGTCCACGCTTGCCGAGTCGGGGCTGTAGAAGCCTTTGGCTTCCTTATCGGTGTGACTTAGGCACTTGGAGTGGCGCGCATTATAGTTGGTGTTCACCTCCTCAGGGTCTTCCTCTTTCCCACATTGGAACGCTGTCATCAGCATTGCGCCCATGACCATTGCAGCCATCAGTTTGAAAGGATTTGTCTTCATAATGCTTTGTTAGGTTTATAATTATTTGCTCAACAAACGTCGCGAGGCGGATTTTATTGCCTGCCGCAATCCTGCATCGACACACTAAAACGAGAAAAGCCGAGGCCAGCTGGTGGTCTCGGCTTTCTTCTATCTTGTCACATGGAGAGGTATATTTCGCTGCAGCGAAATATATCTTCTCGAAGCGACGAGATATATCTTTTCGCGAGAGTGAGATATACCTCTTGGCGGGAGAAGGTGTGGGGTGCTCCTATCGGTTTGTCGACGACTACAGCGAGTCGACCTTGTCTTGCTCATACGGATGACCGTTACTCAAACGGTAAAACAACGTATTGTGGTAGACGTTATATCCATCGATATCCGTATCATCCATCTCCACTTTTATCAGGTCGGTGTCCTTGTCTATGGTGCAATCGAATTTCTTGATGAGACCATAGGTGCTACACAAGGTGTACATCTGCCTGTCAACCAGGCCGTCCTTTTTGTAAAGCACAAGCTGTTCGGGGTCAAAGGTGTCTTTTTTCGAATAAACGACATAGTCTTTGTCGCTCCAAACCTTATGATTGTGCCTCATCACAGCACCATAGAAAGAGACCAGACAGGCCATCTCCAATACAAAACAGACCAGACAGGCCGTCACTTTCCATAACGGGCGTTTCCCTTTCGCGAAAAGGATGGTCAGCAGTATCACCTCGACGGCAACAGACATCGTGGCCAATATCCATGCCCAATTATCCATCTGGCACACCAGCTTGTCTCCGTTGTCGAGAAAGAATTTCGGCACAAGGGCTACTGCCAAAAAGATTAAGGTGAGGACGGCGAGCGACACCGTCCATCGCACCAATGTTTTACTCATGTCGTATATCGTTAATAATGATTCATCTATGGTAACGCAGAACGGCGTTTATTATTGTCCACCGGCGGTTCTGTCCGATGGCGGTTTGTCGCGTTCTCAGCGCGACACCGTCGCGTTCTCAGTGCGACATCGTCGCGTTCTCAGCGCGACATCGCCATGTTTGCGACACAATAAAAGCCGAGGTCATTCGTTAAGAAACCGAGAAAAAAAGAATCACTGTCAATGGACGAGTTAGAATATCAAGAAGGACGTACCGAACTGGGCAAACTGGGCAAGTTTGCCCTCATCGACCGGCTTACCGAGGAATTTCCCATCGTGAACGCTTCCACCCTTCGCGGCGTGGGCGACGACTGTGCCGTGATAGGCGGCAAGGGGCTCTGCACGGTGGTCACCACGCAACAGATGGTGGAGCACATTCATTTCGACATGACCTACACGCCGCTCAAGCATCTGGGCTACAAGGCTGTCGCCATCGCTCTGAGCAATATCGCCGCCATGAACGCCCGTCCGCGGCAGATATTGGTGGCCGTCAGCGTGTCGAACCGTTTCAGCGTCGAGGCGCTCGAAGAGCTCTATGCCGGCATCCGTTTCTGCTGCGAACGCTACGATGTGGACTTGGTGGGCGGCGACACTTCGTCGAGCCGCACAGGCATGGTCATCACCGTCACCGCCATCGGCGAGGTGGAGCAGGACCGCATCACCTACCGCAGCGGCGCTCGGCTGCACGACCTGATATGCTGCAGCGGCGACTTGGGCAGCGCCTACTCGGGGCTGTTGGTGCTGGAACGTGAGAAGGTGACCTTCCAGGCCGACCCCAACTTCCAACCCGACCTCGACAGCTACGACTACGTGTTGGAACGCTATCTGAAACCCGAGCCCCGTTTCGACATCGTCGACATACTCCGCCAACGCGACATCATCCCCACCTCGATGATTGACGTCAGCGACGGGCTGGCATCGGAACTGCTACACCTCTGCAAGGAGAGCCATTGCGGCTGCGAGGTCTATGAAGAACGGATTCCCATCGACTACCAGACCACCCGTGTGTGCAGCGAGATGAGCCAGAACATGATTCCCACCAGCAACGCCCTCAACGGCGGCGAGGATTACGAACTGCTTTTCACCATCAGCCAAGCCGACTACGAGAAGGTGAAAGACAGCACCGAAATCCACATCATCGGCCACATCACCGAGGAGGGCTCGCCTGCCGTGATGGTGACACCGCAAAACACTACCATCAACCTGGTGGCGCAAGGCTGGCAGGGGACCACCGACGACGACAACGACTGATTCTATACCTAATTCTACTCCATGCAAGACACCTTTCTGCAACAAGGACTGCGACGCAAGATGGTCGACGACCTGAGTCGCAACATCTCCGACCAAAAGGTACTGGACGCCATGATGAAAGTGCCCCGCCATTTCTTCCTCGACCCCACATTGGAGTCGCACGCCTACAGCGACCGCCCGCTGCCCATTCTCTGCGGCCAGACCATCTCGCAGCCGTCGACGGTGGCCTTTCAAACACAGCTGCTCGAACTGCAACCCGGCATGAAAGTGCTCGAGATAGGCACTGGCAGCGGCTACCAGACCGCCGTGCTCTGCACCATGGGAGCCAAGGTGTGGAGCATCGAACGACAGAAAGCTCTCTATGACAAAACCAAGCCCTTGCTGGCATCGCTCAACTACCGTGCCCATTGTTTCTTAGGCGACGGCTACAAGGGACTCACCGACACCGACTATCTTTTCGACCGCATCCTCATCACCTGTGGAGCCCCCTACCTCCCCCAGCCGTTGGCCGACCAGCTGAAGCCGGGTGGCATACTGGTCATACCTGTCGGCAACGAAGAGCAGGAGATGCTTCGCTACCACAAAGATGCCGAGGGCGTCATGCAGCCCCCCGAGACTTTCGGCAACTTCCGCTTTGTCCCCATGCTTGGAGGACGACAGTTTTAGATGCCTATCACCTCGGCAAAGGGGATGACCGTGCCGTCAGTGAAGACAAACTGCTGCTGAATACGGTCGATAAGTTTGATGGTACCCGATTTCACTTGATACGAACCTCCTGCCTTCCGTTCGTCGGGGCGGAAATAGACCAGCGACAGCGTGGGGTGTTCCCCTTCACGCGACAGAATCTGCTGCAAGAGTTGATCCATTTCGGATCGACTGCTCTCGGTCAGCTCCACACGGCTGTCGGTCCTTCGTGCCGTCTCCCTGATGGCAGCGCCATGGCCGTTCAACGCGGCAAAGGGGGCGAACTGGGCGGCACGGTCGAGCAGCGGCATCCGAGGGTGACGCTTCGAGGTGGGGTGAGGCAGATGGATGATATCGTCGTAGTTATCGGTCATGCTTTGTGTCCTCCTATCTGTTCGTTGCGTTCCTTGGCGGTGGCGCCCTCCTCGAAGCTGGTGCCACGGAGGATGGCGTTCTTGCCGAACTTGCGTTTGATTTCAATCACCGCGTTCTGCATCTCGTGCTCCCTGTTCAGCTCCTCCTCTTCCTTTCTCTTTTGTTCGGCTTGTGCCTCGTAGTCGACAAACAGTTCGAGCTGCACCGCCGAAGAGGCATGGCTGTCATGTCCCTCGGGGAGGACGTGCATGGTGGCGATGTTGAGCCGACGAATGAGCAACCGTGGGTCGACGATGCGGTCGAATAGCGACTGGACAGCCTCGATGATGATACGTGACGAGGAGGTGTGGCGACCCAGATTGACGCTGCCGTGCGCCGGCTTGGGAACCGCCTTGCCATAGTAGTTGGAGACCACCTCGCCGTGATAGGCGCCGTCGATAGAAGGGTTGGCCAGGTTCTCGGTATCGTAGCCCACCATAAGCACCAGTTGGTCGGTGGTCATCCGTTTGGCCACCAACTGGAGCGAGATGGCGTCGGCCATCTCCATCATCACTCGACGTGCCTTCTCGAACGTGTAGGGTTCCTTCAGCACCTGGCCGTTGCTGAACGAGTTGGACTCGGGACGATAAGCCTTGATTTGTTCCATGGTGCACGGCTCCCACCCCCAGGCATGGTCGATGAGCAGCTCGGCATTGACCCCGAACAGGCGATAGAGCAGTTCCTCGTTGTCAAGCGACGCACGGGCCAGCTTGCCCATGGTGTCGATGCCATAGCCCGCCAAACGGTTGGCGATGCCGTGCCCCACACGCCAGAAGCTGGTGAGCGGACGGTGGTCCCACAGCAGCTGCCGATAGCTCATCTCGTCCAGTTCGGCAATGCGGACGCCGTCCTTGTCGGCTGGCACATGCTTGGCCACGATGTCCATAGCCACCTTGCAGAGGTAGAGATTGGTGCCGATACCCGCCGTGGCGGTGATGCCCGTCTCGCGCAACACGTCGCTAATCATCGTTCGGGCCAGCTCACGAGGCGTCATCTTGTAGGTGGCCAGATAGTGGGTCACGTCCATGAAGACCTCGTCGATGGAGTAGACATGGATGTCCTCGGGTGCGACATACTTGAGATAGATATTGTATATTCTTGTGCTGTATTGGATATAGTAGGCCATGCGAGGCACAGCGGTGATGAAGTCCACCTCCCAGTCGGGATGCTCCCTGAGCTCGCTGTCATAACAAGACTTCCCTGTGAACCGCCGACCGGGCAGACGGCTGCGACGTTGCCAGTTGACCTCCCGCAGCTTCTGCTCCACCTCAAAGAGACGAGCCCTGCCGCCGATGCCGTAGGCTTTGAGCGGAGGAGTCACCGCCAAGCAGATGGTCTTCGACGTGCGGCTGACGTCGGCCACCACAAGGTTGGTGTCGAGCGGGTCGAGCCCTCGCTCCACACACTCCACCGACCCGAAGAACGACTTCAGGTCGATCGCTATGTAGGTTCTCTGTATGGCAGCGTCGGTTCCCATCATCCGTCAATATTACATAATGAGTGACTATCCTATCTGTTCGACAGGGGCGTTGCCGCTGACAAGATAGTTTCTGTGGGTCGAAATCTCCTCGCATAGCCAACGTGTGCGACGTTTGGCGACAGAGCGGAAGACACGGTCGGGGTGTTGCAGCAGACGGAAACGGCTGCCCTCAGGCAACTGGGCGAGCGTCAACGCAGGGGTGTAGTCCTCGTCACAGCCGCGAAGCCGCTCCTCTATCTGCTGCATCAACGGACGCGGAAGGGGGATGCGACGGGTATACCGTTCCAGCAGGGGACGTATCTCCTCGGGGAAACAGCCGGAATACGCCACAATCAGTTGCCTGTATGCCTCCTGCCACTCGTGTCCGTGGGGCGGCACCGTGTTGTGGTGTTGCTTCCATGTCTCGAGGTGGGCCATCTCGTGGAGCAGCACCCAAAGGAAAAAGTAGGGGTTGAGATTGCCGTTGACACTGATTTCATGGTATTGGTGTCTTGGCTGTGGACATCGGTAGTCGCCCAGCTTGCTGCTGCGTTCCCTGCTGACACGCATACGCACCACGTTCGTCTCGGTCAGGAAAACGAACAGCGGTTCGAGCGCCATGGGAGGCACATACTGTCCCATGGTCTGTTTCCAACGCGATGCCTGTCCTTCGTTCATCATAGGTTATCCAATGAGGGGAATGGCCGTGTCTGTCTCGGCAGGGAGGTATGAAAAAGTGGGGCAGTCGCAATGCCGTTTCTTGCGGTGCCTGTTCATGTTGACACCTTTGCGGCTGCATCCGCCCAACAGCAGAGCCAGTGCCAGCAATCCGATGATATACGTTTTCTTCTTCATTGCCCTATAAACGTCCACCGCCGACAATTATTGTGCCGACAATGTTTTGTCTATTGTCGCTGTCCTGCCAGCAATCCGCAGGCGGCCATGATGTCCTGTCCCCGTGATGCACGGAGGGTGCAGGTGACACCGTGGCTGTTGAGGTAGTTCTGGAAAGCGGCGATGGCGGCATCGGGACTGGTGCGAAGCTCCACCTCGGGGCTTTCGTGGAAGCGTATCAGGTTGACACGGCAACGCAGTCCATTCAACAGGCGAACCAACTCAGCGGCATGGGTCAGCGAATCGTTGACCCCGCGGAAGAGTGTATACTCGAAACTGAGCCGTCGCTGTCCGCTCCAGTCGTAGCGACGAAGCAAGGAGACCAGCCCCACGATGGGATAGGCCCGTTCGGCAGGCATCAGCTCCACACGCTGCATGGGGAAAGGATTGTGGAGCGAGATGGCCAGATGGCACTCGCTCTCGTCGAGGAAACGTTTCACCTGGGGAGTGACACCGACCGACGAGACGGTGATGCGTCGCGGACTCCACTGCCAACCCCAGTCGGCGGTGAGCACCTGTGTGCTCTGCAACACAGCGTCGAGGTTGTCCATCGGTTCGCCCATCCCCATGTAGACGATGTTGGTGAGGATGGTGCTCTCGGGAATGGCGAAAGCCTGCATCAGTATCTGGTCGACGCCGAGCTGCCCGTGGAACCCCTGCCGGCCTGTGACACAAAAACGGCAGTTCATCTTGCATCCTCGCTGGCACGAGATGCACAGCGTGGCACGGTCGCCGTCGGGGATGACCACACACTCCACATAGCGTCCGTCGGCATGGGTGTCGGGACGATGCGGGTCGTCAGCCGTGTCGAAAAGGTATTTCTTGGTGCCGTCGACAGAAGTCTGCACAGCCACCGGTGCAGGGCAATGGATATAGGCTATCTCGGCCAGCCGCGACCGCACCTTGAGCGAGAGGTTGGTCATGGCATCGAAGTCGACCACCCGCTTCTTGTACATCCAGTCGCACAACTGGCGGGCGACGAAACGGGGAAAACCTTCCTGCTCGCATAGCTGCTGCAGTTGCTGTAGCGTTTGGCCTAAGAGGTTCGTCATAGCAATCTACCAGATAATCTCGTTGTAACCGCCGCCACCGCCGCCGTCATCGTCGGGAGCCCAACCGCCCTCGATGATGTCGTAGTCGTAAGCCTCGTGATAGTAGTTGCAATTGAGCAACGAGTCGACGTCGACACCGGCAGGTCGTGTAAAGTCGGTGCGGGGGAACTTGAGTTTGGGATCGTTGTATACTCCCTGCATGAAGTAGGCAAAGATGGGCAATGCCTGGCTGGCACCCTGACCGTAGGCCATGTTGCGGAAGTGGATGGAGCGAATCTCGCCGCCCGTCCACACGGCGGTGGCCAGTTTGGGGGTGATGCCGACAAACCAGCAGTCGGAGTTGTTCTGGGTGGTACCCGTCTTGCCGGCCATAGGAGCGTCTATCTTGTATTTGTAACGCAGACGACCACCCGTACCGTTGTCCACCACACCTTTCATGAGCGAAATCATCATGTAGGCCGTGTTGGGGTCGAGTGCCTCGTTGCGTTGGTCGGCGGTGAAGCGTTGGATGACGGTGCCCTTGCTGTCCTCGATGCGGGTGATGAAGATGGGCT
>CAJOQB010000014.1 GCA_905236405.1 uncultured Bacteroidales bacterium | reverse complement strand
CAACATCGTTCCAACTCGGTGACGGAGGGCGACAGCGTGGTGATGACCTGCGAGTTCGCAAGATAAAAAGCGAAAGCCGAGACCATCGTTGGCCTCGGCTTTCACCTATTGTTTCATGTCTTGATAAAGCGTGTTAATACCTAACCACCAGTATTTTGTTTTTTCCTGTTCTAATTTGGTATATACTGGCGAAGAATAGACCATGCTGAGGGCGGTGACCATATCGTTGGCCTCGCCGTTCTGCAACAGACGGTTGGCCAGTTGTGCCACCTTGTTCGGTAGCAGCAGATGTACGTTGTCTTGGGTTATCTTGGGTTGGTTCATAATGTCACCTCCTTGTTGCCATTATATTCAAGCGTCAGTAGGGATTGTTCGGTGTGGAAGAGCAACTGGTCAACCAGCTTATAGGTTTTCAGACGACGGATAAGCTCGCGTTTGGTGATGATGCCCGACTCGTAGAGGTTGAAGCTGAGATAGACGTTGTCGTTGGCTACGGGGCCAGTCACAATGTCGTAGTCGTGGTTGAAGTCTTGTATGGTTCTATTGGCGTGAACGAAGTCAACCCATGCCTCGTTGGCCGAACGGAAGCGGCGGGTGTGCAACCCTTTCTTTGGTGTGTACTCGTAGATGTTGATGTATCCCACTTTGGCGTTACTTTGCTCCATACGCAACTTCACCCAACGACGGGCTTGCTGCAAGCTCGTGGTGGTGTAGAACCCTGTGCCGAAGTCCAGCGGGCGGTTGGCTTCGCGTATCCGTGGCATATCTACTATCTCAAGACTTCCGTGGTAGAGTGTCATTGCTGATGGTTGTTTAGGTATTCTACAATCTCTTCCTGAATAAACTGGGCACTCTGCGTGTGCAAAACCTCGTAGTTGTCAATCAGAAAATCAATCACTCCGCGTTGCTGGAACAATTGCTCCACCTTGCAGCCCGTCTGCTTTGTCGCCATCTTGTACTGTTCGATACAAAAGGACACAAATTCCAGTTTCGCCAGTTGTTTGTTGTCGCTCATGCTTTGGTAACGTGATAATTCTGTTTTTCGTATTTGGGTGGTGTTATAATTTTTCGACGTCATGCGGGCAATAAAAAGGCGGCTTGTCCGTTATCATTCTTAAAAATTCTAAAACTGTATTAATATGAAGAAATTATTTATCGTTTTAATCGCATTGATGATAGGTGGCGTCACCTATGCTCAAGTCGACCCCACGTTGCAGGAAAAACAGCAACAGGAACAGCAGGAACTGCAACGCAAGCAGATGGAGGAGCAACAGAAACAGCAACAGCAGCAACAGGAGTTGCTCCGCAAACAGCAGGAAGAACAGCAGCGTCTCATGGAACAGCAGCAGAAAGAGCAAGAGAAGGCTCAGCGCGAGGCTTTGAAAGAGCAGGAGCGTATACAGAAAGAGCAAGAGCAAGCCGAGAAGGCTGCCGCCAAAGAGCAGGAACGCCTCGAGCGTGAAGCCGAACAGCAGGCCAAACAAGAGAAAGCTGCCGAGAAAGCCGCCCGTCGCGAAGCCATCGGTCGTGGTGGAGTCCTCACCATCTCGCCCTATTTCGATTTGGCCACCAGCACAGGCGACAAATACAATCTCTATCACAGCAACACCGTCGGCATCGGCGGCAACCTCATGTACCACTATCCCATCGCCAAGAAATGGAATGTCACCGCAGGTTTGGGCTATCGCTTCAACTATCATGTGATGACCAACCATTCCGTCTTTGATGCCACGGAGAGAACCCTTGTCGCCGACATCCCGATGACACACCTCTATACGAACAACATGCTGAATGTCCACAACATCGAGGTGCCCATCCGTTTGGAACGAGTCACAGGTGGCGGTCGTTACATCTTTGTAGGTGTCGCCCCAGGATTCAATATCTCCAGCAGCTACTATGTCCGTGAACTCAACCAATACAACGAGTATAATAATAACAACGAGCTGATAGGTTTCACTCCCCTCAACCAGTTCCGTTGCGACTTCTCTCTGGGTCTTATCAACAAGCGAGGCCGCAGCATTGAGTTCTATTACGGCTTGACCCCCACCTATTCGGTCAACAACGCCCCCATGCACCAGATGGGCTTCAAGTTCGAGTTTGCCCGCATCCGTTTCGGCTCCATCTTGGGCAAAGACAAAGACTAACTGCTAATCTGGCTTGATAAACAAACAGGGCTGGCATCGTCATGATGTCAGCCCTGCTTGTTTTTGTTTCTTGTCTTTTTACTGTAATATCACTTTTCTTGTGGCAATTCCATTGGAAGTGTGTATGCGGAGGAAGTATAATCCACGTTCGAGATTGCTTACATCGATTATGTCAGGGTTGTTGGCATACGTTTGTGATAAAACGGATTGACCGAGTATGTTGACAAGCTCGACGATTTGACAGTCGTTGGAACCAACAACGGTCAATCGGTCATGGGCAGGGTTCGGGAAAACGGCAATGTCGAATTCCGTTACGGTGTTGATACCTTCGCAGTCTTCATAATACTGGTTGGCAAATCGTCCCCAATAACTGTCCGACAGCCATTCGTTGAGACTACCACAGGGAATGATGATGCTGTCCACATCGGCATCGTAAAGGCAGCCATAATCAGCTCCAAACTCTGTCGTGGTAACGGAGACAGGAGGGACGTCGTTTCTCATTCGCAGTGATTCGATAGATTGTCCGAAGAAAGTTTCTGCCTCGATAGTGTCGACGGGGGCAGTGAAGACGATACGGTGCAATGTGCCGTTGTAATAACCGTTGAAACTACCTAATCGGATGGTTCTCAGTGTTGACGGAAGCGTTATCTCTTCAAAGGCACATCCTGCAAAGGCAACAGTGTCGATGATTTCGACAGCATCGCCCCATGAGATGTCCGACAGCGACTCGCAAGCAAAGAATGCAGATTGAGGAATGATTTGCAAACCGTTGGGAATGTCAATCGATGCGAGATGGGTACACCCCTCGAAGCATCCTTGTCCCATTTTGTCGAGGGTGGCGGGCATCCCCACTCGGGTCAGCGACTCGCAGTAGTAAAAAGCCCATTCGTCAATCAATGTCATATGGGTGGGGAGATTGATGCTCTCCAAGGTGCTGCCGTTGAAAGCCTCTTCTCCAATTGTGTTTACTCCTTCGGGAATGTGGACATACCTGACGTTGCTGTTGCCTGCAAAACCGTTCACAACGCGAAGTGAACTCGGCAAGAACACTGAATCGGCACTCTTGTGATACGACAGAAGGGTGTCGCCTCCAACGGAGTAAATTGACATCCCGTCCATATAATAATAGGTGTTTCCTTCCGCAATGGAAAGATTGTCGAGCGATGGGCAATTGGTAAAAGGACATGCCTCGATATGTGATACCGTTGATGGAATGATGATGTTGTTTATGTTGCTGTTGTTTACAAAAGCCCAGCGGCCTATGCTGGTCAAACCCTCGGGAAGGATGATGCCGGTAATGGCTTGACAATAGGCGAAAGCAAGGGGGGCAATATGTCTTGTGTTCGGAGGCGGCGTTATTGTTCCGTTTTTTGACGTCGGGCATTCCACCAGAGTGGCGGTGTCCTTGCTGAACAGTATGCCTCCGATGCTTCTGTAGTTGGGGTTGTCTGCGTCTACATTGATGGCCGTCATGTTCCTGGCGGCAAAGGCCAATTCTTCAATCGTGGCAACCGAAGCAGGCACATTGATGGTCGCAGGGCCGTTGGAGAACAAAAAACATCCGTGTTTTATAAGTGTGACGGACGACGGGATGGTGATGCTCGAGAGGGTGGCCCAATAGAAGGCTTGCTCGCCCAAAGCGACGACATCGTAGGTGATGCCGCCGTGCGTCACAGTGGAGGGGATGGTGATGTTCCCTTGGTAAAAGGTTCCCGACCACTTTGGGGATACTTCTACTGTGTGTTCGGTGGTTGATAAAACATTGTACTCCAGGCCGCCTGTCGAAAAATGCTGAGCCGACATAACGGAAGGAAAACTTGTGGCCATAAAGAGGACGGCGATGGTTTTGGTGATGTGATGTTTCATTTTGTGCGGTATTAAAGATTGCTGTTTTACTAATACAATACACATATTCGGAGGCAAATCTTACATCGTGAGAAAAAATATCAATCTCATGTCAGATTTCGACTGAAAAATGTGTACTATATATTATAGAAAAACGTTTTTTAAACTATCAGAATGGAAATGACAGACCGACACAGTGCATACACCGAATTGCTTATGCGCCACCGCAAAATGTTGTGGCGTATGTGCTGGCGTCGGGTGGACGGCGACCGAAGCCTATGTCAGGATATGCTGCAAGAGGTGTACATGGCAATCTGGGAAAACTTTGACAAGTTGCGTCCCAAATCCTCTCCTAATCAGGAACGTGCCTGGGTGAAGTGGCAGGCTCGATCGGTGTTCTACCAAATCGAGAGGCGACAGACATTGTCCACCGAGCCGATTACAGACACGCTTGCCGAAAACATCGCCGAGGAAGAGACAAACCATAAGCAAGAACTCATCGACGACATGTTGGCAGCACTCAGCCCCGACGAACAGCGTATGGTGCAGCTGTATTTGGAAGGCTATCATGGCGACGAGATAGGGGAGAAGTTGGGAATCAACCGCAACGCTGTCTATCAGCGGATGCGACGCGTGATACAAAAAATGCAACGTATGGCGTTGGTGATGCTGGCTTTGTTCTTCGTCTCCGCGATAGCTGTCGCTATGGTTCCGCAGTGGAGACATTTCTTCTTCGGTGGCTGGGGTGCTGAGGAAACAGTCATCGACACCCTCTCCGAACCGACACAAACGACATCCTCTTATTCAACTCCACAGGATACTGTTCTTGCAGTAAAAGATGAGACACAGGATTCTGTTCGGAAGTTGGAATCATTGGAGAAGTTGCCGCCATTGGACGTGGGCAACCTTGTAGGGTGCTCTGAAGGACTGTCTCCGATGCCGTTACAAAACAGTCCTATTGTTTGGGTTGAAGGAAGACACGTCATCATCACAGGTGCCGACGGGGAACTGGTGCGTGTCTACGATTGCGGTGGAAAACTTGTAGTTGCACAGCAGGCAAACGGCATCTGCATCATCAACCTTTTCTCCAGCGAAGCCGCTTATCTGAGTACTGGACGGGGTGGTGCTGTCGTAATGACAGGCAATCCCTATGAATACACGCTCAAAATTGGCAACCGTCCCGCAATAGAACTACATCTGTGATTCAACTTTACAGCACCTCTTCGAGTGTCCACAGCCGGTTGGCGTTCGAGCCCTTCAGCAGGATGGTGTGGTCTTCTATCGGGTGCTCGGTCAGAAAACGTTTCACCTCGTCGGCTGATGCGAACCACAGGAAACGGCTGTCGTCGGGGACGAACGGACGGAAGTTGTCGCCCACCAGCATCACCGATTCTATTGTTGTTGACTTCTGCAGCCGCTCCACCAGTCGGTGGTGCTCCTCGTCCGACTCCTTGCCCAGTTCCTTCATGTCGCCTAAGATGACCATTTTGTGGTCACGCTGCATCGCCTCGAAACCGTCGAGCGCCACCTTCATGCTGCTGGGGTTGGCGTTGTAGCAGTCGAGCAGCAACCCGTTGTGCGCCGTCTGTTTGTATTGCGAGCGGTTGTTGGAGGGGGTGTATTCCTCCAGGGCTTCCTTGATGTCGAAAAGCTCCACGCCGAAATGGCGTCCCACGCACACCGCCGCCATTGCGTTGGTGAAGTTGTAGTCGCCTACCAGTTGTGTCTGCACCGTGTAGACGTTGTCGTCGTCCTCGAAATAGAACTTCATGTAGGGGTTGCTCCCCACCAAGCTGCCTTTCACCTGAGCCTCTTCGCTGCTGCCGTAGGTCATTATCGACAACGACGGATGACCCTCCTTGTCCGACACCAACCGCTCCGCTTGTCCCATCAGCACCTCGTTGTCGGCGTTGACAAAGATGACACTCTCATCATGATTCATCGCCAGATGGCGGTAGAGTTCCGTCTTGGTTTGCACCACCCCCTCGAACGAGCCGAATCCCTCCAAATGAGCTTTGCCCACCGTGGTAATCAGCCCGCAGGTCGGCTGGGCGATGTTGCATAGAAACTGTATTTCCCCAGGGTGGTTGGCCCCCATCTCCACTATCAGCAGCTCGCAGTCGGCAGGCGTCGAGAGCAGCGTGAGCGGCACACCCAAGTGGTTGTTGAAGTTGCCTTGAGTGGCATGGGTGCGGTAGCGGCGGCTCAGCACCGTGTTGACCAACTCCTTGGTGGTCGTCTTGCCGTTGGTGCCCGTGATGCCGATGACGGGGATGGTGAGCTGTTCGCGGTGGTGGCGAGCCAGTTGTTGCAGAGTCTCTAACACATCGTCGACCACCATGCAGCCGTCGACATTGTTATATTGTGGGTCGCTGACCACGCAGAGGGCAGCCCCCTGTTCCAGTGCTTGACGGGCGAAAGCGTTGCCGTCGAAGGTCTCACCCTTCAGGGCGAAGAAGATACAACCGGGGGTGATTTTGCGGCTGTCGGTGGTGATGCACCGAGTGGCCAGATACTGTTCGTATAGCTTTTCAATCATGGCTTGACACGTTTTGTTGCTGTTAACGCCCAAACCTTTTTTTTATTATTGTGCGGACATTTCGGGATATTCTTTTTGAACGGAAAAAAGTTTGTTCGCACTCGGAACTCTTCAGAAAATAGCTTTTGCCGCTACCATAAATCACGGGGCGGCCTCAATTGAGGTCGCCCCGCTTCTTATTGTTAGATTTGCGGTTATTTCACTATCGTCACCTTGCGGGCGGGATGGTCGTCCACTTTGACGAAATAAACTCCTGTTGGCACAAAAACGTCCTTGCCTGACGTAATGGTGGCCACCTTTTTCCCCGTTAGGTCGTAGACAGTGGCCATGTTATTATTTTGGCCAAAATCAACATGAATACAACCATTCAGAACTACAATTTGATAATCGACACCCTCGATGTCGTTTATTGCTTGGGTTCCGCCACAATCAATCCTCTTCTTTGATCGGAAATTGAGACGCCCAGGGTTCCGTCACATTATAGTAGGTCAACGATCCAGACGGAACGGTAAGAGTGCAATAGGATGGTACTCCCTGAAAAGTATATTTGTTGCAGGCAGGAGGATAAACGGATTTTGTAACAAAATGAACAAGCCCGCTGCACCAAGCGAAAGCGCGATAGCCGATGGTGGTGACGGAATTGGGGATGGTAACGGAAGTGAGCCCGCTGCAAATAGAGAAAGCATGGTCACCGATGGAGGTGACGGAATTGGGGATGGTGACAGAGGTGAGGCCAGTGCAATAACTGAAAGCACCGCTGCCGATGGAGGTGACGGAATTGGGGATGGTGACGGAGGTGAGGCTGTGGCAACCAGAGAAAGCATAGTCACCGATGGAGGTGACGGAATTGGGAATAGTGATAGATGTAAGATCACTGCAAGAAGAGAAAGCATAGTCACCAATGGAAGTGACAGAATTGGGGATGGTGGCTGTGGTGATAGCTTTATGAGCTCCAACCAAAGTGGTTTTTGTATTATCGGTATAAATCAAACTGTCCTCAATAATACCGTTAACACATCTAGCCCCCCAAGGACTACCTGTGGCACTTCCTGAATAATAAATCAACGGAATAGTAGAAAAAGCATTGTTGCCGATGGTGGTGACGGAATTGGGGATGGTCACCGAGCTCAGGCCGCTGCAACCCTCGAAAGCAGATTCGCCGATGGAGGTGACGGAATTGGGGATGGTCAAACTACCAGTCAGGCCGCTGCATTCATCGAAGGCGTAGTTGCCGATGGAGGTGACGGAATTGGGGATGGTGAGGGAGGTTAAGTTGGACATTCCACAGCATAGGTAATCAGGAATGATTTTTACATTGTTTGCAAAGGTAAAGTTGGTAACATTAGGACAACCATAAAACGCACGATAGTTAGAACTGCCACCTGCGAAAGTACAGCTATCGGCATTGAACACAACAGAGGTGAGGCCGCTGCATTGATAGAAAGCAGATTCGCCGATGGAGGTGACGGAATTGGGGATGGTCACCGAGGTCAGGCTGCTGCAACCAGAGAAGGCCAGTTCACCGATGCTGGTCACCGAGTTGGGGATGGTCACCGAGGTCAGGCCGCTGCAACCTCGGAAAGCAGAGCCACCGATGGAGGTGACGGAACTGGGGATGGTGACGGAGGTGAGACCGCTGCAGTTTCGGAAAACGGAACTGCCGATGGAGGTGACGGAATAGGTGTGGCCATTGTGGGTGACGCTGGAAGGGATGGTCAGATTGCCTGTGGGCTGGTTATAACCAGAATAAGGTTCGTAATAATAACTATTCGGATATGTTACAGTCACACTTCTACCTGATACTCCTGATACATAATCAAAATAGAGCGTTTGTCCGGAGGGAACTGTGACAGAGAAATGTCTTTTCCTGATTTTGGTTGACAGTTTTTTGCCCTTTTCCTGAAACGGTTGTCAGGTGTTTTACTGGAAATGTTGACAGTTTCCT
>CAJOQB010000013.1 GCA_905236405.1 uncultured Bacteroidales bacterium | reverse complement strand
TCAGGTCTCGCAGGCTCTCGCGGTTGGTTAGCTGTCCAAACATCATCACAAGCAGCTGGTTCCAACAAGTGAAATGCTTCACATATCTGTCGCCTCCGTATTTGGCAACAATGCGACGGAACTTGTCGTTGTTCAGAAATTCAACCAACTGAGCAAAAACGTATTTGTCTTGGTTCATATGCGGGGTGTTTCCTGCAAAGATACAAATTCAAATCGTCGCGCTCGAAAAACCTCCGCAAATAATTAACTCACAATTTTTTCAAAGAACTCTCACTGTTTTTTAGTGGACAGTAATGTGCAAACATACACAATTATTATGAATAACACAATTTTATTATGGGTGTAAGGAAAAAGATCCTTCGGCACAAAACACTAAGCATATCATTTACCACCATTTGTTAAATCTTCAAAACTAAGTGTTAAAAACATCGTTTGTCTTTGGCGATGCCTCGAAGGCCGAGAAAAGCGGCCGTTAACTTAATTTTAACTCAAGAGCAAAAAAGCTGCCATTGCTAAGTGTTGATACACAGAGGTGTAAGAGGGGGTTTCCACAGCTATGCTGCGACCCTTCCCACAGGCGCCTGCGGGAGGGGTTACAGCATAGCTGCGGGAGGTCAAACAGCCGCCTGTGGGAACCCTCGGAGGCGGCTGTGGGAAACGATACAGCCATCTGTGTCCTCCGAAGGACTCGGAACTGTTAACTGTCCTATCTGAAAAAGTTAATTATTTCACTGTTCGGTGTAGTGGATGTCGACCTTCAGTTCGTTTTGTGTGGCAAATGGATAGGAGGTGAGTTCCACCATGGGCGAGGCTTTCCGACCGTTGGGACGGACGACGCGGATGCCGTCGGCTTGTATTGTCGAGATGTGGCCTACAGGTTTGCGGCACTCGCTGCGGGTGCCGGTGGGGTCATATAAATAAAGGTGTCGGACGGTGACAGGGGCGATGACGGTGAGGTCGTCGATGGTGAGGTTGGGCCAGCATTTTTCTTGCAGCTCGGGACGTCGGTTGAGGTTCGTGTCGAGCAGCATCATGTTGACCAAGGCGTGGTGACGAAGGGTGGCTTCGAAGGTGCAGTGACGCATCACGATGTCGAACGGAGTGTAGGCGTTGTACGATGAGCGGACCCTCACGGGGATGCAGTCGGCAAAGAGACAGCTGTCGAACTCCACGGTGCCGTACATCGAAGAGAACTGTGTCTGTTTCTGTCGCAGGATGCAGCCCACTAAACGGGCGTCGCGTCCGTAGCAGTGGATGTCGAAGCGGTTGACATCGCAGTGTGTGAGCGTCGTATTGCTGAGGTTGTTGGTGCCGAAGACACCCCAGTTGCCGTCGGCCACCACATGGTCGAAGGTGCTGTTCCACACATTGTTCATCGAGAAAGCATAGCCGTAGTCGCGGGTGCGTCCATAGCCCGAGTAGGTGCCGTCGACGGTGATGTCGCGAAGGGTGACGTGGGTGCAGTTGCCGATGGAGATGGCTGCATCGGCAATCATCTTGCTGCGTGGGGTGGTGATGTGGATGTTTTCGAGGGTGATGTTGTCCAGATTGTGCAGCGAGACGCAGTAGGTCTTTTGGGTGCTGCCGTCCACGCGGTGCATGGTGAGGTTCGACACCACAACGGGTGCTTGTACACGGCAGTAGGAGGCGTTCAGTATCGTGGAGTCGGTGTTGTAGGGGGCAATGGGGCGGTTGAGGCCGCGACCGTTGTCTATGAGGATGATGTCGCTGCGGTATTGAGGATAGCCATAGCCGATGCGTTGGGCCACCCAAGGGTGCTTGTCCTTGAGGATGAGCAGGATTTGCCCGTTGGCCAGTTCGGGGATGGTGCTGAAGTCGCCTCGGTCGATGGTCGCTTTGTCCAGTTCGATGGCCTTGGTTTTGGCCGAGCGGGAAAAGAGCGCTCCGTGTTTGCTGTGGTTCTCAACATAGAGGACTAGCCCTTTGAAATCGATGACGGAACCGAGCGGAATGCTCTTCCAGCCTTCCGGCAATCGGAGACGGAGGGTGTCGATGCCTGTGTAGTCGACCTCGGCACCGGCGGCATTGGCTGCCTCATGGGTGCGGTACAGCACTTCGTAACGACTTTCGCCAGTGGAGGCGGTGTCGAGACCAAAGAGGGTGGGGGAGAAACGTTGCTGGCACCAGACGGGAGCAAGGGCGGTGGAACAACAGACGATGATTGACAGCAGGCGGAAAAAACTGTTTCTTTTCATTGATGCGTATATGTTTAAACAAACAAAGGAGACTGAAGACAGTCTCCTTTGGAAGTGGGAACAACTGGATTCGAACCAGTGACCCTCTGCTTGTAAGGCAGATGCTCTGAACCAACTGAGCTATGCTCCCTGCAGGTGGAAGTTACTGGATTCGAACCAGTGACCCCCTGCTTGTAAGGCAGGTGCTCTGAACCAGCTGAGCTAAACTTCCTTTTTCGTTGTCTTTGTGGACGCTGAAAACGGCTGCAAAAGTACTAACTTTTTGCAATTGGGCAAAAAAATCTTTCCCGTCGCCACGGATGCTGACGATAACCTGTATGGGATGCAACGGGTTAGAGGAAAGGAAAATCAGTTGAACTGCTGCATCTCCACCAACCGTTTGTATTCGCCCCCTTGTTCGATAAGCGAAAAATGGGTGCCCTCCTCGACGATGGCTCCCTCTTTCAGGACCACAATCTTGTGGGCGTTCTGGATGGTGGAGAGGCGATGGGCGATGACCAACGATGTGCGGCCTTGCAGCAGGGCGTTGAGTGCCTGCTGTACCTCGTGCTCCGACTCGGCGTCGAGGGCCGAGGTGGCTTCGTCGAGGATGAGCAAGGCGGCATCTTTGAGGAGGGCCCTTGCAATGCTGATGCGTTGGCGTTGTCCGCCGCTAAGGGTCATGCCGCGGTCGCCGATGACGGTATCGTAGCCTTGGGGCAGCTGTTGGATAAACCCGTCGGCAAAAGCAATTTGGGCAGCGTGCTGGATCTGCTCACGTGAGATGTCAGGTCGGCCAAAGGCGATGTTGTTGGCCACGGTGTCATTGAAGAGGATGCAATGTTGCGAGACGATGGCCACCTGTCGCCGCAACGAATCGATGTTGAGACTGCGTAACTCGTGACCGTCAAACCAGATGGAACCCTCGGTGGGGTCGTAGAATCGGGGCAGCAGGTCGGCCAGGCTGGTCTTGCCCGAGCCCGAAGGCCCTACCAGAGCGATGGTCTCTCCTTTGGGGATGGTGAGGTTGATGTGTCGTAGCACCGGCACCATCGTCCCCTCCTTCTCGCGTGAAGGGTAGGAAAAGCAGACGTCGCGGTATTCCACCATGTGCTCGAACGTTTTGACGCTGTAAGCGTTGGGCTGCTCTACAATTTGTTCGTCGGCGTCGATGATTTCGAAGATACGCGATGCGGAGGCACTGCCTTTCAGTATGCTGTTGTAGGCTTTGACGACGGCTTGGACAGGAGGAATGAGTCGGGCGAAAATGACCACGAAGAAGATGAAGACCGAGCTCAGCATCTTGCCTTTCACCACTAAGCTGCCGCCGACCAACAGAATGCCCACCAGGGCCAGGGTGCCGAGCACTTCGGACAAGGGGCTGCTGGCTTCGCGACGGCGGGCCACCCGAATCATGGTACGGGTGTAGTCTTTGTTGGACGACTCGAACCGCTCTTGTTGCTGCTCCTCTTTTCCAAAGGATTTGATGACGTGGATGGCCGAGAGCGACTCTTCCAACTGGGCAAAGAGTCGGCCCAACTGTGCCTGTCCTTTGACAGAGTTGCGCTTCAGGCTCTTGCCGATAATGCCAATCAGATAGACAAAGAGTGGCAGGATGAGCAGGAAACAGCCAAACAGCATGGGACTGATGAACAACAGGGTGGCGGCAAAGACGATGATGTTGATGGGGTCTTTGACTATCGACTGCAAGGCACATACCACGCTCCACTCCACATCGGTCAGGTCGTTCGAAAGGCGGCTGATGATGTCGCCCTTGCGTTGGCGGTCAAAGTAGCTGACGGGAAGGATGGTGATGCGATGGTAGACATCGTTGCGTAGCCGCTCGATAATGCCGTTGCGGATGGGGCTGAGGAAGTTGAGCGCCAAGTAACGGCACAGGTTGGAGAGCAATACGGCGGAAAGATAACCCAGAGAGACATAGAGAAGGCATCGCCACAACCCCAAGGTGTCTTGATAGATGGACAGCTGCCAGAGCAACCAGTCGGTAAGCTCTTTCTGGTTCAACGCAAATGTCGGCTGCACTTCGGGGGCGGGGGTGAGTCCGAAGAACAGTTCCACAAAGGGGATAATCATCGCAAACGAGAAGAGGTTGAACACCACCGCCAGGATGTTGAAGAAGATGTTCAGCACCACCTCCTTCTTGAAAAAGCGGAGGTAAGCAAACACGCGACGTATGGGTTTCAGACTCTGGTTCATTTGCTACATTTGGGTGATGACTATCTGTGGTTGGATGATACCGGTGTTGACCTGTTGCTCGATACGTTCGGGCCGCATCTTCTGTTCGACGGTGAGGTAGTCGTAGATGGCTTTGGCCTGTGCGGCAACGGGGCACTCGATGCGGACATGCATACGGGGTTGCTTCTGCAACAGATGGGTGACATAGGTGTCGATGACCTGCTTGCCATCGGAGGTGAGGGCGTTCTTGCTATCGAAGAGCACCGCCTTGATGGGGTAATGCTGGTTGGCTTTGGCAGGCAGGGGCGAAAGGGTCAGGGCGGTGATGCGAGGCACTTCGGAACGGTTGATGCGTACCACGTCGGGCACACATCCGTCGGCGACAGCCATCACCGTCTGGTTTTCGGAACAAGAGAGCATCATGGCTCCGTGCCCCGAGGCATCCATCCAGTACTCGGCAGCTTCGGCGGTGGGACGCAACGAGAGTACACGGGCGTTGGCAGCGGTCTGCACCGGAACGCAACGCATTGGCTCGGGACGGGCGTCGGGATAGAGGTCGAACTGGTAGATGTCGTAGCCGCCAAGGCTGGGCAAGTTGCCGCCGCGAGCAGCATAGTAGGCATGTTTGCCGTCGGTGGTGACGCCGAAGAAGGAGTCCTCGTTCTCGGTGTTGATGGGGTGTCCCAGATTGGTGGGGCGAAGCCTGTAGGGGTCGCTGAGGTCGATACGGAACATGTCATAACCTCCAAAGCCTTGCCATCCGTCGCTGGCAAAGAAAAGGGTGTGGCCGTCGGCACAGAGGAAAGGACATTTCTCGTTGCCGGCAGTGTTGACCGACGGCCCCAGGTTCTCGGCACGACTCCAGTCGCCGTTGGGCAGCCGGTGGCAATACCAGATGTCGGTGCCCCCTTGACCTCCTTTACGGTTGGAGGCAAAGTAGAGATATTTGCCGTCGGGACTGACAGCGGGCTGCGAGTCCCAGGCTTTCTTGTCGTTCACGTTGATGCCTGCCGACTGCAGCTCGCCCCATTTGCCGCCTTGGTTCTCGGCAAAGTAGATGTCGAAGCTTCCGCCTCTCTTGGCCGACGAATAGTAGAGACAGCGGCCATCGGCAGTAATGGAGACGCCGCCCTCGGGGTCGCCTTGGTTGAACGGGTAGGACAGTTCCTCGCCCGAGGTGAAGGCGGTGTCTTTCCAACGGCTGACACAGAGTCTCGGCTCCAGTTCCTCGTCGGTCTTGGCGTAGATGGTATAGCCTTTGGATTGAGGCACCTGTCGCAGGTAGTAAATCTGTTGGCCGTTGGGCGTGATGTAAGGGAGAATCTCGTCGCGTCGGCTGGAGGCTCCGTGGAGCAAAGTCGGGTTGAAGGGGACAGGATTCTGATAGGCTTCGGCAAGGAAGTTGGCCCAATAGAGGTAACTCGATGCCTCGTCGTAGAGTGCCAAATACTCGGGGATCGACTGTCGGTTGGCTATCTCGAAGTAGCGCTTCATCTCGGCGATGCAGTCTTCGAACTGCTCGTCGGTATAGTAGACGATGCCCCGATAGAAGTGTGCCAGTGCGTTGGGGTAATCGGGACAGACATCAATCAGTTTGGTGAAATAGCGTCGGATGGCACCTGGGTTGTCGTTCTCGGCCACCGCTATCATGCCCAAATAAAAATAGGGGTCGGCTGCTTTGGGATGTTTGCTGCTGACTTTGCGAAGCAATGACTTGGCTTCGCCGAAATGGTGGTCTCGATAAGCCTCGACACCTTTGTCGAAATTCTGTTTGTCGATACCGTTGAACGAGTAGGAACAGTCGGCTCCACTGTCGACCTGTGCATGAACGGCGAATGCCATCAGCAAGCAGAACAACATGGTGGAGCAGCGTTTCATCATAAGACTTAGAGTTTGCTCGTGTCGAGGTGGAAGTCAAGTTTCATCTTCTCACAGCCTCCTGTGGTCGAGCAGTTGAGATAGCAGTCGGAACAAGGACTGAACTCGCCATGCAGTCGGCGATTGCAGATGTCTCCCAACCAGTCACGCAATGCGGGAATCTCCACCTTTTGGGTCACCTCGTCGCAGAAAGCGGCCAAGAGAAGGGTGCGGGCAATGTGTTCGCTGATGCCGCGGCTACGCAGATAGAAGAGCGCTTTGTCGTCGAGCTGTCCAGTGGTGGAACCGTGCGAGCATTTGACATCGTCGTTGTAGATTTCCAAGAAGGGTTTGGTGTCGATGGAGGCTTTGTCGGTCAACAGGATGTTGCGGTTGGTCTGATAGGCTTCGGTCTTGGTGGCACCATCCTCCACAAGCACATGGCCGTTGAAGACGGCACTCGACGAGTCGTCCATGATGCCCTTGTAGAGTTCCTGACTGTTGCAGTTGGGCTTGGCATGATCCACAAAGACATAGTTGTCGGCGTGTTGCTCTTTGTCGAGGAGGTAGAGACCGTGGGCTTCGGTCGTGCAGTGTTCGCCTTGCATACGGATTTCCGTGTGGTTGCGGATGTTGCCGCCATTGAAGGTGAACGCCATGGACAGCAGTGAGGCTCCTTCCTGCATCTCGACGAAGGTCTGGTTGAGCAGTGCAGAGTGGTCGTTGAGGTTCTGCATTTTGTAAAGCTGCACGTGGGCATGAGAGCCGACGTGGAGTTGTGTGACATTGTTCGAGAAGCTGCGGTCGTCGTTGCCGCTGTCGTCACAAAGGATGAGAGACAGCCGACTGCCTTGTCCCACATGGACATAGTTGCGTGTCTGAATCAGCACGGGATGGTCGGCATCGATGACCGACTGCAGCTGTATGGGCAGTTCGACATCCACATTGTCGGGAATAAAAAGGAAGAGTCCGTCGGTGTAGCCCTCGGCGTTGATGGCGCTGTAGGGATTGGTGACAGACAACTCGGCCATCAGGTCGGGGTGTTGTTGCCGTGCTTCGCGAAGGCTGCCGTAGATGATGCCGTTGGGAAGATGCTGCAGGGCGTTGTAATAGTAGCCGTTCCAAAATAGCAGACGGGTGGTGTTCAGGTTCGGAACATTGCAATGAAGGTCGATACGGCATTCGCTTTGTCGTTCGGCAGGTTGTAGTTCGTCGACCAAGAACTGATCAAAGTCGACGCGACGCCACACCTCGTTCTTTCTCAGTTCGGAGGGCAGGCGTCGCAGATGGTCAATGGTGGAATTCATGCTCAAAGTTCTCCTTTCTCAGCCAGTTCTTTCTTGATCCAGTCGTATCCGTTCTTCTCGAGGTCGAGTGCCAGTTCCTTGGGACCGGTCTTCACGATGCGACCCTCGTAGAGGATATGGACAAAGTCGGGAACGATATAATCCAGCAGTCGCTGATAATGGGTGATGACGATGGTGGCGTTGTCAGGTGTACGAAGTTTGTTGACTCCAGTGGCCACGATGCGGAGGGCGTCGATGTCCAAGCCCGAGTCGGTCTCGTCAAGGATGGCCAATGTGGGGTCGAGCATGGCCATCTGGAAGATTTCGTTCTTCTTCTTCTCGCCACCGCTGAAGCCTTGGTTCACCGAGCGGTTGGCCAGATTGGTGGTCATCTCCACTACCTTCTTCTTCTCTTCCATCAGTTTCAGAAACTCGGCAGCACCCATGGGGTCGAGTCCGTGGTATTTGCGTTTTTCGTTGACGGCGGTACGCATAAAGTTGGTGATACTTACGCCCGGTATCTCAACGGGATATTGGAAACCCAAGAAGATGCCTTCGTTGGCACGAACGTCGACAGGGAGGTCGAGGATGTTTTTGCCGTTGTATATCACTTCACCTTGCGTGACGGTGTAGGTGGGGTTGCCGGCGATGACACCAGCCAGTGTGCTTTTGCCGTTGCCGTTGGGACCCATGATGGCATGGACTTCTCCTTTGTTGATCTCGAGGTTCACCCCTTTCAATATCTCTTTGTCGCCTATGGCAGCATGTAAATTGCGGACAGACAGTAATGCCATTATCTTTATTATTTTGTTGATTACATTATTATTATTTGTCGCTCCTGTACAAGAGGGAGCAGGCAAAGATAGTACTTTTTTTTGATACGATGTGTCGTCAGTCCTCGATAAGCGTCTTCAACTCTTTCCAAATCCGAGCCACGGGCAATCCCATGACGTTATAGTAACACCCCTCGATGCGAGGAATGCTGACCATGCCAATCCAGTCTTGTATGCCATAAGCTCCCGCTTTGTCGAGCACGGTGCGATGGGTGACATAGTAGTCGATTTCCTCCTCGGTCAGTGGGTCGAACCAGACGGTGGTGGCTTCGGTGAAATGATGTTGACGTATGGCGGTGCTGAGACATACACCAGTGTAGACATGATGCTTGTCGTTCGAGAGGGAGCGAAGCATCTCCTTGGCATGGTCGATGTCTTGTGGTTTCCCCAACACTATGTCGTTGTGGACTACCACGGTGTCGGCGGTCACCAGCACTTGATGAGGCTTTAGTGTGGAGACATCAAAAGCGGAGGCTTTGCGTTGTGCCAGTGTCTCGGCCACTAACGATGCAGGAACAGGATGGGAGAGTGTTTCATCGACTTCGATGTCGACAAACTGAAGGGGGTACCCCAGTGAGGAAAGAAGCTCACGCCGGCGTGGTGACTTGGATGCAAGAAGCAGTTCAATCATGCAGCAACGGATAATAGTAGGGGATGACGTCTCGTGACGAAACGGTTATCGACGGCTGGGTTGTCCGCCAGGTTGGGGATTCTTGCCAGCGTTGTCGGTGTGGTCCACCATCTTGCCGTCTTTGAAACGACCGATGTAGGCTTCGTTGCCACGCTCGTCGTAGAAGACCCAGCGGCCCTCTTTCTGTCCGTTGACAAAACCACCTTTCTCTTCGGGCTTGCCTGCACTGTTGTAGCGTTCGTAGCTTCCATGGTATTTGCCGTTGCGGTAGTTGCAGCGCAACTCGACTTTGCCGTTGGGGAAATAGCGAACCTCTTCGCCGTCTTTCTCATCGTCTTTGTAGTGCATGATGTAACGGGGACGGCCATCGTCGTAATATCCAATCCATTCACCGTTCTTCTTTCCGTTGGAGAATGTGCCCATGTAGTCGGTGCGTCCGTCTTCGTACCACGATGTCCATAGCCCGCTCTCTTTGCCGTTGGCATAGCCGCCTTCGTGCAGTTTGGCTCCTTTCTCGTACCATGTGGTCCATGTGCCGGTGCGGACACCGTTGACATACTGGCCCGAGCGCCATTTTTCTCCTGTTTCGTAGTAGTAGGTCCACGTGCCGGTTTGCTTGTCTGCTTTATAGGTGCCGCGGATGCCTAACTTGCCGGTGGAACGCCAGTAGAAGAGCCATTCCCCTTCCTGCTTTCCGTCCACCAGTTTTCCTTTCATGTCCACCTTGCCGTCGTCGGTCCACCAAATGGCTTCACCGTTGAGCTCGTTGTTCTTGTAGGTGCCTTTGAACTTGTCTTTGCCGTTCTCGTGCCATTCGCGGGTGACACCTTCGCGGCTGCCGTGGACAAAGGGAATCTCCTCTTTCTGTTGTCCGTTTTGATAATAGGACTTGTAGGTGCCGTGTTTCTTTCCGTCAACAACGGCTATCTCGCTTTGCAGCTGACCGCCTTTGTACCATGTGGTCCATGTGCCGCTGCCAGTGTAGTATTCTTCTGCACAACGGGTCCCGTCGTCGAAATAGACTTTCCACACGCCGACTTTCTTGCCGTATTTGTATTCGCCTTGCTGGTAGACTTTACCGTTCTTGTGCCACCAAGTCCAAGTGCCGTGACGGACGCTGTCGTCGGTCATCGGTCCCTCGACGGCGGTGTGTTTGTTGTCGTTGTCGTAAAACTTTTGGTATTGTATTTGTGCCTGTGTCAGCGATAGGGAAGCGAGACAAAGGACAAGGATGAACACTTTCTTATTCATGGCGGTTTATCTTTGGGGACTTGTCAAAAAGGTTCGGAATAGACGAGAACTATGCGGATGGGGTTGTTGCCGGTAAGGTTGGCGTTGTAGCCGTTCAGCACGGTGCGGCGTGCTGATGAACGACGGGCGTTGATAAGAATCAGCGTGCCCTCGTCGTGCCCTTGCCGTAGCAGCTTTTGTGTATGTTGGGTGATGCGAAGGCGATAGAGGTTTTGTGTGTTGTTGTATGACCCGTCAAATCCTGTCGAGGAGAAACCGTCGCTCATGTCGGCAATATAGCTCGAGGTGGTGTCTCCAAAGTTGCGGAGTGCCAGCAACGAGTAGGGGGGCATGTCGTCGGCCTTGTCGGAAGCCACGGGCAACACCAACTCTGCATAATGGATGATGGCGAAGGGATGGGCGGCATGGAAGGCTTGGATGGCGTTGTCAAAATTGAGTTTCAACTTGGTTCCACCCATGGGGTCAAGGAAAAGATAGCGGCTGCCGTCGATGCTGGCAGTGGGGTTGCTGTTGAACACAGCGAGGTCACCGGTATAGGTGTGGGAGAAATGGTTGAAGTGAACGGCTCCGTTGCCGATGGCGAAAGCCTCTTCCAAGTGGGTGGTGTCGGAACCTTCGATATGGGTACGGTAGACAGTCATCTTGGTTTGGGCACCGTTAAAGTTGACATTGAGCATACATTGGGTGGCGCTGCTCATGCGGATGCGGATGCCTTTGATGGCTTCAAGGAACTCGTCGTGGGTGTACTCTTTATTTGCCAAGAGGCTGTTCAGATTGTTGTTCAGCCGGAAATGTACCATGGTGTCGCGGCTGTTGACCGATACGATGTCGTTGAAAAGAATGTTGTTGCTAACGGGAATTACGTCGTTGGCATAATAGATGGTGCTGTCGTCCATCCCCTCTGCCAGTTGTCGCACCTCGAAGGTGAGTGGTATGGTGGTGCTTTTGCGACGATTGAATCTGTGCAGTTTGCTGTCGATGGTGTCGGCCTCATAGGGGTAGATACCGGTGATGGACAGCGAGAGCACGATGGAGTCGATGGTGGAGTGGGAATAGTTGAGTCCCGACTCGGCGGAACAATTGATTTGTGTGAAGATGATGGCTTCGGCATCTCCGAAGATGTTGTCGGAATAGGTACCCAACAGTCCTGCCGAATAGCCGGTGGTGTTGAGCGAGTCTTCAAACTGGGTTTCTGCCGTTCCGTAGAGGGTGTCGCAGATGCCGTGGTAAAGTGTTGCAGGGTCTTGTAACCCGATGCCGATGGTCGATTCTTCGTCTTCGCAGGCTGTGAAAGCGACCGCGAGTGCCATTAAAGGTATGAGGAAGAGCTGTTTTCTTGTCATGTTAGATAATAAATCCGTCAATGTCAGTTGTTGATATTGCTGCCAATCACTTGGTCGTACATCTTGTTGATTTGTTGGAAGAACTCAGTGCGATCGGGATTGTAGTCAATCACCGTACGTTTGTTCTCTTTAGCAAAGGCTACCAACTCGGGGTTGGCGTTGGGCGAGCCAATCACCACGGCATGGGCATAGGTGATTACCGCCTTCATCAGGTTCATATAGTTGAGGTCGGTGAAGAGACGCAGGTCCTTGGCGGTGGCACCGTCGTTTTTCATCTTGCGTTCCATGTCCTCGCCCAGATGCCCTTGGAAGGCGTCGTCGGTAAGGGTGAAGACGGTACGTGTTCCGGAGAAGAAAGCATTTTCTTTGTTCACACGTTTCAGGTAGAAGGGAATCATCGAGGAGAACCAGCCGGTGAAATGAATCAGGTGGGGCTGCCAAGCCAGCTTGCGGACAGCCTCGAGGGCGCTGTGTCCATAGAAGAGGATTCGTTCATCGGTGTTGTCTATCAGCGACCCGTCTTCGTTGTAGATATAGCCCGAGCGGGTGAAGTACTCTTCGTTGTCGATGAAATACACTTGCATACGTGCTGCCGAAATAGACCCGACCTTGATGATGAGCTGGTGGTCGCAGTTGTTCACGATGAGGTTCATTCCCGAGAGACGAATCACTTCGTGAAGGGCGTTACGACGCTCGTTGATGCAGCTGAATCGAGGCATGAACACACGGATGTCACGTCCCTGTTCGAGCACATATTGGGGCATGTATCGTCCAAATTGTGAATTCTCCGTTTCGGGCATGTACGGCATAATTTCTTGGTTAACAAAGAGTATTCTTCCTTTTGCCATAATAATGTATATTAATATCCGATGGGCAAAACTAATAAAAATAATCGATTCGGCTAAAAAAAGATGCAAAAGCTGATGTCGGGTGACGTAAATGTTAAAAAACACGTTTTGTAAAAAAATGTGAAATAAGAGTTGCTTTGTTTGAAATATTATGTTTACTTTTGTGCCTTGAAGGTAAGCATTAGAATAGTTATATTAGTCGGTAAACCATTAGATTAGATATATTCATGGATAATAAAATTGAAGAAGTTGACCTGAGTTTCATCCAGAAGGCTGAAAAGTACTGTGCGCAGAGCGAGCAATGTATGTCTTCCGTGCGTGCAAAATTATTGATATGGGGTGCCTCGCGTCCACAGGCCGAAAGGGTCATCAAGCATCTTTGTCAGGAAGGATTCATTGACGAACATCGTTATTCGACAGCCTATTGCGACTCCAAGATTCGCAACCAGCACTGGGGTCGTATCAAGATTTCCTACCAATTGCGTTCCAAACAGATTTCACAACATCTGATTGACGATGTCCTTGCGGGCATTGACCCCGAGGTCTACCGTCAGTCGCTCGTGGAACTGACTCATGAACGTTGGAAGACCTACAAGGATGGTGACATTGAGAAGAACAAGAAAAAACTGATGTCCTTCCTCGCCACCAAAGGCTTCGAGATGGAAATTATCAAAGAGGTCGTCGATGCTGAAATCCAATAGGACAAGACTATAACAATTCAATTGAATACATCAATCAAGTAAGCAATGAAGAAAATCTTTTTTGTGACTGTGCTGCTGTTTGCCACGGCAGTGTCGGCTATGGCCGACAATCTCTACGACCAATTGGTTTATCAGACCTACGCCTCGATGGGCGACTCGACCAACAAGCCTCGCGGGGCATGGACCACCAGCTCTACTCCGGCGTTGAAGGTCGATGGTCATTACTACAACAACTGGCAGGCTACCGGTATTTCTCAAGTCTCTTTTATCAGCACTTTTAACGGCAACTACAAGTACACCCACGACAAGTTCACTTGGGACAATGTGGTCGATCTGGCTCTCGGTCTCTATTGGCAGGATTTGGATGGCGACACCACACAACATGGTTTTGCCATGCTGGAAAGCCGTCGCAAGAACGATGACAAGATTGACCTCACCTCGACCTTCTCTATGAAACTGAAGAATGCTTGGAATGTCAATGCCAGTGCCAACTTCAAAAGCCAATTCTTCCCTGGTTATAAATACTCGACAACCGACACGTTGTTGATATCCAGTTTTATGGCTCCTGCCTATCTCACTACCTCCATTGGTTTTGAGTGCAAGAAGGAGTTCTGGAACCTCTCGCTCTCTTTCCTCACGGGCAAGACCACCTTCCTGCTCGACGAGAATGTGATTGCCACTGGACAGCTCTATGGTGTCGACACCACGGGCGGACGACGCATCTATGCTGGATTGGGTAGCTATGTGAAGTTCTACTATAAGAAAGACATCGCTAAGAATCTCAACTTCTATACTCGAATCGAGCTCTTCTATGACTATCGCAAACCCCATTTCCGTGACATCAACACACAGTCGTTGATTGACGGGTTGGGAGAAGGTGAAGTCTTTGAGGCCGACTACAACACATGGCCCGTCGACATGGTCAATGGCGGATTGCCCACAGGCTTCTTCCCACGTACAGGATATACCCTCTTCCACGACACCGATATCGACTTCGAGTTCAAGCTGGAGTATCGTTTCAGCAACTTCTTCGCTGCCTACATGATGGCACGGTTGAAATACGACAGTGACTTCAACCAGATGAGCACGTTGATTCCCAACACCTACTGGCAGCTTTACCAGAGTGCTGGCGTGCAGGTCTACTTCAACTGGAAGACTCCCACCGAGACACCGCGTGAACGTCACCATTGGTTCCGTCAGTGGCTGCCCAGCCTCTAATCAAATCTTTTTTAAACGTCGCACCGACAATGGCTACGCAGATTGTCACCCTCATTGCCGATTGGGGAAACAAGGACGGCTTCGCTGGCAAGGTGAAAGGCCGGCTCTATTCCAATCTCGACCAGGTCAATGTAGTGGATATTGCCACGGGCATCGATCCCTTCGACCTTCGGTCGGCAGCATTTGTCCTCAAGTCTTGTTTCGACGACTTTCCCAAAGGGACCATCCATATTGTCGATGTCTGTCCCAACAACAGCGACAGTCTCAACAACCTCATTGTCGAGGTGGCGGGACAATATGTGCTGTGTGCCGACACGCTGCTCCCTTGGTATGCTTTCGGCGACCGTATCGACAAGGCATGGCGTATCAATCTGCCCGACCACCTGCATGGCGACACTTTCACCGCTTACACCATCTTGACTCCCATCGCTGTGGCCATTGTCAAAGGACACAAGCCTGAGACGTTGGGGACGCTGCTCACCGAACAACGGCAGATTTCCACTAAGAATCCCTTCTATGAGGGCGACCGATTGGTGGTATATGTGTCGCATATCGACAACTACGGCAACGTCTACCTTAACATCACGGTCGAGGAGTTCGAGCGTCATCGCAACGGACGTAGCTTTGTGTTGACCATGAAAGAACGTTCCATCTCCACTTTTGTCGACTCCTATCAGGGGTCGGACAATGCCAGACAGATTTCCCGTTCCCTTGTCGTCCTCCCCTCGGTGGCAACGGGTCTTGTCGAGGTGGCCTTCTCCTGTGCTTCGGTGGCCAAAATCATGGGAATGCAGGTCGACGAGATGGTGTGGTTTACTTTTAAATAGTATTATTGGTTACATTCAATATATCAGTTAGATATAGGGAAATAATACAAAAGTACACAACTTTGTGGTCCACAAAGTTGTGTACTTTTCATTTTTAGTGTATCTTTGCACTTGAAAAACAAATACTTTCAAGACAATGAAAAAGGCTTTTGTATATGGTGTAGCGGTTGAGAATGAGAATTTTACAGATCGCGTTGCAGAGACGAAGCGATTGAAACGGGATTTCGAAAACGGACAAAATGTGGTGCTGATTTCTCCGCGACGTATGGGAAAGACCTCATTGGTGAGGCATGTGATTTCGCAGGTTGACACCGAAAAGGTGGCCGTGGTGTATCTCGATATCTATGATTGTCGCACGGAATATGAGTTCTATAACAAGTTGGCGACAGCCACGTTGAAACAGATTTCGGGAAAAGGGGAGGTAATGCTCCACAACATCAAAGAGTTCCTCACTCGACTGACCCCGAAGATAGCCTTTGGTGTGGATCCTTCCAATGAGATGTCTGTATCGTTAGGCATAGCACCAGAGAACTACAGCCCTGAAGAGATATTGCAGTTACCGGAGAGAATGGCAAAAAAGATAGGAAAACATGTCGTGGTGTGTATCGATGAGTTTCAACAGATAGGCACCTTCCCCCATTCGTTGGAGGTGCAAGAACGGGTGCGTGGCGTGTGGCAGTTGCAACAGGATGTGTCGTATTGCCTCTTTGGCAGCAAGAAACACATGCTGACCAATCTTTTCCAAAGCAAAAGAATGCCGTTCTATCAATTCGGAGACATACGGTTTCTTCAGCCCATTGCCTTGTCTGACTGGATTCCGTTCATCCGCCAGAAGTTCTTGGAAAACGGACAGACAATCGACGACAAACAGATTTCAAGGATATGTGAGACGGTGGAGTTTCAGTCGTCTTACGTGCAGCAGTTGGCGTGGAATGTGATGTTGAGCAGTGGCAAGGTGGTCGATGATGCGGCTATAGAAGCGGCTGTGGACGATATGATTGACCAAAACTCCACGCTCTTCTTGCAGCAGACCGAAGGATTGTCGTCCTATCAAATTAATTTCCTCAAAGCACTGGCTGTTGGTGAAAACGGTGATTTCACTTCGGCGGCGACCCTCAAGAAATACAGTTTGGGGTCGAAGTCAAATGTCAGTCGTATTCAGGAGACATTAATAAAGAAGGAGTTGATAGAAAAGATTGGTCGTGTTGTGACCATCGCCGACCCTGTCTTCCGTTTGTGGTTGTTACGAGAAAACAAGTCTTTATTCAAGGAATAAGCAGTTTTTTTTCGTTGCAAGGAAAAAGTTAGTAATTTTGTAGGTGTAAAATAATGGAAATGGAAACAACAGTTGCATACGCAAACGACACGAAAACAATGCGGAAGCCCCATTCAAGAGTTGTCCGCAAATCATCCGTGTCCAAAAAAAATGAGGTGCCGAGAACACCGGAAAGTGAATTGATGACGGTGGAAGAGTATTTTGGTATCCTTAGAAAGAGGGTGAACGACTACTATGACAGTTTATAAGGTTAGATTGCGTCGTTCTGCCATGCTTGACATGGACGAGTTGGAAGAATTCCTGAAAACTGTTATGTCACAAATTGGTGCAAACAGGTACATTGACAACATGATTTCTGAGGTCATGTCGTTGGCGTTGTTTGCGGACTTGTACAGGACGAGCCCGATGGCGGACATACGGAAGTATCACCCGAAGGCACGGCGCATGGTGAGCCATAACAAGCGGTGGGTGTATATCTTCCATGTGGAAGAGGATGTCGTGATTGTTGACAGAATACGTCCTGTGAAAACCATTGTCAAATAATTCTTTTTTAGATAAAAACGAAAAGGCAGCCGGATGGCTGCCTTTCGTTATCTTAGAGGTGAAATGTTTCTATCTTTGAATGTTAATCCCCTTTGTCAAATCGGGAATTGAGTCGGCTCGGGTAACACGGATTGGCTTTCCGTCAATTGAATCGTTGTCGTAAGTCTTCATGGGAAGCAAGATGGTGGGCACGTTGATCAACACTTGTGCCTGCCATTCATCGTTGCGTTTCACCAGGTCGAGGGTGCCGTTCTCTTCCTTGATGGGTGTTTTTTTATGGTAGGCGATGGTGGCTGTGGTATCGCTGGTGTGGGTGATGTCGCCCAGGGTGATGGTGGCAGGACGGTTGGAGTTGATATAGTTGGTGTCTGTCTTGGGCATGATATACTCTATGACAAAGCGCAGTGTTTGTTCACATGTCTCCTTCGTGGCATAGGGTTTGGCGGCTTCTATCTCGTAGTTGCCCATGGCGTCGAGGTAACCCTGTGCTGTTTTTCGGATGGCTTTGTCATCACTGTTGCAAGATGCAAGCAACAGAACAAAAGAAGCGGTGATGACTGTCTTGAGGTGTTTCATCAGGTAAAACCGAAAAAAATAAGTTCGACTCTTTGTTGAGAGCCGAACTTACTAACTTTTAGAAAAATTGATTATTTTTTGACAGGGGTAACGGTGCCTTTGGTGGCGGTGTTCTTGCCAGTGGGGGCGTTCTTCGTCACATCGATGTCAGTTTTCATGGCGTTGCCTTGGTTGGTTTTTTGAGCGGTAACCGTGGTGGTTCCCGTGGGAGTCTTGGAGGTGGGAACGTTCTTGGTTACGTCAATGGGTTTGGCAGCGGGTTTGGTGGCAGGTTTGCTAGCGGGCTTTTTGCCAGCTTTGACTGCGGCGATGCTGTCAGCGATGCGGATGCTGTCAGCGATGCGAGCCTCTTCCATAGCGGCCTCTTCAGCAGCGATGCTGTCGGCGATGCGGATGCTGTCGGCAATGCGAACGGAATCGATGGAGTCCTGATTGATTTCGGGCTCAGCGTTGTTGTTGCAAGCAACAGAAAATGCGGAAACAGCCAATGCGATAGCGGCAATTTTTAATGCTTTTTTCATCTTTTGTGATTGTTTTTAAAAGGCCCTCGGGATATGAGGGCCTTTTATATACTTTAGTTTTGAAGAAAAATTATTTGGACATTTTTTTAGAAGGCTCTGTAAGGGTAACAGCAACGTTTGCAGTCAGGTTTTGCTGCGAAGCGGTTGCAGCGTCGCCCGTACCACCGTCGCCGAAAGCTTCCAGTACGTCGAACATGGTGGCGGTGATGGTGGCGTCGACGGTCATCGAAGTAGCATCGTAGCTGTTGACTTTAGCAGACCAGGTTCTTGCCCACCAGTCACCACGGGTCTGGTTACCAGCGGTGACAGCGCCTTCAGCATAGTAGTCGCATCTGTAGGCATCTTCATTGTCATAAGTGAAACCATATTCTTCGTCAACGATAAAGTTGCTAGCGTGTTCGCCAACGGCACAGTTTGCCCAGAAGGTAGCCTGAGGAAGCTGTCCCGAAACAGGCATCACAGCGAGGTAGAAGTCATTGTAATTGGCAAGGTAATAGAATGCGGAAGCATTGGGGTCAGCAGTCCAAGAAGCGCTGCCGAAGGTCACTTGAACGCCTTCTCTCTTGGCGAAGGTGGCGGTGTAGGTAACATCGCTCTTCACAGTGAAGGTGTAGGGGTTCTCGGTGATGGTGTTGGTGCCATCGCTCCAGCTAACGAACATGTAGCCAGCGTTGGGGGTGGCGGTCAGGGTGCAGGATGCATCGGGATCATAATCACCGGCACCGGTAACTGTACCCATAGCGTTATCGTTAACGTTCACCGTGACGGTGTACTTCTCGCCGCAAGCGGTCAGCAGAGCGCCTGCTACTAAGGCAATGCCTAAGAATTTGAATACGTTTTTCATTTGATTTTGAATTTTAATGATGTTAATAAATTGAATTGTTTCTTGACTATTGAATGCTTTGTTTATAGATTAAAAATTTGTGCAAAAGTATAGAAAAAACTTCAAGTGGGAGAAATATTTTGTGTTTTTTTAAGATATTTAATATATAGTTAGTGGTTGATTGTCTTCTATCCTATTGGTTTTTAATGTCTAAAGAATTTCTTACTCCGTTGCCCAACAGCATGAAGGCAAGCACAATAATCATGATGGCAAGGCCAGGGAGAAGGGCAAGATAAGCCGAATCGAGCAAAATGTAGGCATAATTCTCTTTCACCATGCTACCCCACGACGGCATGGGGGGCTGCACTCCGATGCCCAAGAAGCTGAGTCCTGCCTCGAGCAAGATGGCGCTGGCGAAGTTGGAGGCGGTGACCACGATGACGGCGCCGAGGATGTTGGGCAGTATGTGTCGGAAGATGATGCGGAAGGTGCTGTAACCCAAAGCACGGGCGGCTTCGACATACTCTTTCTCCTTGATGGAGAAGACTTGGCCACGCACCACACGGGCGATGTCGACCCACATGGTGAGTCCCACGGCGACAAAGACTTGCCAGAAGCCTTTGCCCAAGGCGAAGGTGATGGCGATGACTAACAGCACCGTCGGGATGGACCACAACACGTTGATGAGCCACATGATGACATTGTCGACCCAGCCACCATAGTAGGCGGCCAAGGCGCCGAGGGTGATGCCGATGACCAAGGCGATGAAGATGGCGATGAAGCCTACCGAGAGGCTTACGCGGCTGCCTATCATTATCTGGCTCAGCACGTCGCGGCCATAGCCGTCGGTGCCGAAGACAAAGGTGCGTTGCTCGATTTTCACCACGTCGCTTTTGCGGTAGCGTTGTATCTCTCCGTCGTTGGGGGTGCTGCCGGTGAAAGTCTCCACCTCGATGTAGTCGCCCACTTCTTTGTGACTGTAGATAGGGATGGCGGTATAGGGCAGCGGCTCGCCGTGAATCATCCGTTCGAGCCATCCGCAACGACGCGGGGTGTCATTTGACTGCGGTATGTCATCCGTATGTGTGCCTTCTGTCAACGTGGGGGTGTCGACACATAGGAAGGTGGCCTTGGAGAAGGGTTTCATCGTGGCCAACTCGAGGTACTGCTGGTTGCAGTAGGGGGTGTGGTCGGGGGTGATGAGATAGCCCAAGATGGCCATCAACGTAAAGAGGAGGATGACCCCTGTGCTTACCATCGCCATGGTGTCTTTGCGGAACCGGCGTAGGGTCATGGCGGTCAGCGAGGTGCTCTGATAGGGTGCCTGCTCTTTGGCAAACCGTTGGTTCTTGCGTGAGAGGAGAAGCATGGGCGGATGTTTAGAGAAAACCTAATTCAAGTTTGGCCTCTTCGCTGAGGTTGGCATACGACCATTCGGGGGTGAAGGTGAGCTCCACCTCGACCGACTTCACACCAGAGACATAGGAGGTCATCTGTTTTACCTCGGCCAGCATATATTCGGCTTCGGGGCAGTTGGGCGCCGTCATGGTCATGGTGATTTTCACGTTGAGGTCGTCGTCGATGTCAATGCCGTAGATAAGACCGAGGTCGTAGATGTTGACCGGTATCTCGGGGTCGTAGATGTTCTTCAGACAGTTGACCACGGCGTCGTGGATGGTTTCGCGGGTGGGTTGGATATCCATAGGGGCTTATTGTTGTTGGGTGGAAAAAGCAAGGGCGTACATCTTGATTTGTTTCACCATGGCGGTGAGACCATTGGAACGGGTGGGGGAGAGGTGCTCCTTCAACCCGATAACGTCGAGGAAGGAGAGGTCGGCGGCGAGGATGTCCTGTGGCGTCTGGTCGCTGAGGGCGCGGATGAGGAGCGAGATGATGCCTTTGGTGATGACGGCGTCGCTGTCGGCACGGAAGTGGAGCTTGCCCTCTTGCATGTGGCAGCTGAGCCACACGCGGCTTTGGCATCCTTTGATGAGGTTCGACTCGGTCTTGTCCTGCTCGTCGATGGCGGGACACTCTTTGCCCAAGTCTATCAGATAGGCATATTTGTCCATCCAGTCCTCGAAGTTGGCGAATTCGTCGATAATCGACTGTTCTATTTCTTGTATGGTCATAGGTGTATGTTTTTGTTGCTACTTGGGTGCGGTACGGATGAGATAGGCGGCAGCGGCGGCAAAGACTACCTGTGGCAGCAGTACCGCGAGGAAGGGAGAGAAGTTGCCGTTGGTGGCGAAGACCACCGAGACACGCATGAACACGATAAAGGCAAAGGCGATGCTGATGCCGATGGCCAGATGGACGCCGATGCCGCCACGGGTCTTGCGGCTCGAGATAGCCACCCCGATGAAGGTCATCACTATCACCGCTATCGGGGTGAGGAGCCGTTGGTAGAGTTCTATCTTGGCTGTGGTCACTTTGCCTGTGCCACGCATCTGCTGCTCGTGGATATATTGGATAAGCTTGGGGCTGTTGATGGTGGTGATGTTGACCGACGCCAGATTGAAGTCGTTGGGGGTGAGGTTGATGTCAATCATGTCGAGGGGTCGCTCGACGAGTTTCTCTTGGTCACCATTCACAGTTCTGATGACCAGCCGGTGGGCCCGCCATTGGTTGTCGATGCTGTCGTAGGTGATGTTGTCGGCGGTGATGCGTTCTTTCAGTTGCCCGTTCTCGTCGTAGGTGTCTTGTTGATAGTGGAAAGCGGTGCGGCTCTGCACGTCGTAGCTCTGGGCATATACCAATGTGCCGACGTCCGATTGGAAATGGAGGTCGATGTAGTTGTTGCGGTGCATCGTGTGGATATACTCGTCTTCGAACTCGTCGAGGTACCGGTTGCTGATGGGGATGACAAAGTTGCCCAACAGCAGGATGAGCAACGCCACGATGATAGAGCCGTGCAGATAGGGTTGCAGCAGTCGACGGTAGCTGATGCCGCTGCCGAGGATGGCGATAATCTCGGTGTTCGACGCCATCTTGGAGGTGAAGAAAAGCACCGAGATGAAGATAAAGAGGGGGCTGTAGAGGTTGAGGAAGCCGGGGATGAAGTTGAAGTAGTAGTTGAAGATGATTTTGTTGAGCGGAGCATGGTTGCTCAAGAAGTCGTCCAGTTTCTCCGAGATGTCGAAGGTGATGACGATGACGATAATCAACAGCATGGCCAACAGGAACGTCTTCAAGTATTTCCCGAGGATGTAGCGATCCAGTATCATATACTTCTTGGCAATCATGACTGTCTCTTTTCTTTTGGGTGGCGTTTAGTTTTCTTCATGTTGGATGGGAGAGAGTCCTACGGGCATGACGACTCGCGGTTGGTTCTCTTCCTGTGGTTCGTCGTCGGGTTCGGCAGGCGGCAGCGAGTCGGCATAGTGACTCAGCTTGTCGATGACCTGTTCGTAGATGGCTTTGTATTCGTCGAAATGTTCTTGGTAGTAAGCCGCTGTGCGGTCGAACTGTTCTTGGTTGGTGCCGTGTTTGGCGTAGAGCTCTTGGTAGGATGCCTTCATGTCGGGCACCAAGGAGTCGTAACGATAGCCGCCTTGCAGGGCGTAGTACGATTCTATCAGATGGGCGTCGACAAGGAAATCGACGAACACCTCCTCGTCCATCAGGTCTGTGGGACGTTGGTCGGTGTGGCAGGCGGCGGTCATCACCGTCAGCAGGGTCAGCAGGTATGTCAGTTTGCGTGCTTTCATTGCATGAATCGTCGGATAGAGCATAGACGATGGGTGTATTGCCCTTCGTCGAAGTTGAAGATGCCGGTGGAGTCGATTTTGTCGACACGCACCTGTCCCGAGGCATGTATGATGCGACCGTTGCCCATAGCGATGCCCACATGAATCACTCTCCCCTCGGGGTTGGAGAAGAAGAGCAGGTCGCCAGCCACACATTGCTGCAAATTGTCGACGCGGATGCCTTTCTGCTCTTGCTGGTAGGCGTCGCGAGGGAGCCACAGCCCTTGGGTGCGAAAGACCGTCTGGACAAAACCGGAGCAGTCGATGCCCATCAGGGTCTTGCCGCCCCACAGATAGGGAGCGCCGATGAGTTGTTTGGCAGTGTCGACGATGTTGCCCAATACGGTGGGATGGAGACCTTGCAGCGTCATCCCCGCTATCTGGCAGCTCTCTCGGGGCACATGGCTGCCCATGGGGATGGTCATGGGTTGTGATTGTTCGTTGCGGGTCAGGAGGATGGTGTCGGTGGGGGTGCCTACCACGGCGTCCCATTGCTCCACCTCCATCATCGTTTCGGCGTTGAGCAGCGTCAGCTGTTTGTTGTCCACCCATCCTTCATAGCCGTCGGCCAACGAACGGACCAACGACCAACGCTCCTCTTGTTGCAACACTTCGACTTTGTTGCCAAAAAGCAGTTGGTCGGTCATCTCCGAACGGTCGGAGGCCGAAGCCCTGACGGGGACACAAGGTAGCAGGATAATGGCAGGGCTCATAGTCTTCCGTTCTCCACCATGATGCAAATGCGGTCGATAAGGTCGTCCTGTTTGCTGTGTTGTGGGTCGAAGCCCGCCTTGAGGTTGTAGCCGAACAGACGTGCGAAGGTCTGGTAGAAGCTGGCACGCAGCTTGCCACGCAGTTCGTTGACGATGGTGTAGGAGGTCTTGCCGGTTTCGCGGTCAATCAGTTTGAGCAGCACCATGCCTTGTGAGATGGTGCATTTCTTCAGCTCCTCGGTATAGCGGTCGAGCATCTCTTTCTCCTTGGCCTTGATGATTTCTTTCTGCTTCTTCTTGGGCAGCGAAGCCAGCTGAGCCTCGAGGGCATCCAACTCGCGTTTGCCTGTCTGTGCATAGGGCAACATCTTCTTGACGTTGCGGATGAGCTTCTGGTTCTTCTTGATTTCTTGCTGGGTCAGCAGGCTTGTATAGGGTGATACTTGCACCTCACGGAGGGTGGAATAGAGAATGGTGTCGCCGTCTTCGACATAGGCAGCCGAGACGATGAGACGTTGCTGGGCATGCAATGGCGCGACAACCATTGTCAGGACAAGTACGATGATACCGGCAATCTTTTGCATGGCTTTGTGTCTATTAAGGATTTATCGAATAACTTAAAAAAGTGTTTTTTGGTATGTGGAGCGACAAATTTCGTTGTCGCAACGAAAATAAGTCGTACCTTTGCATCTGTTAACAACGGCTGCCGATGGCTTGTTTCCTCTGTCATTCAGCGGTCTGCAAAATGTCAATGCTATGGCTATACAGGATTATAACTTCTTCTATTGGTTCTTGCGTCCCTTGGTGGAGTTCGGCACCATCTGCCATTACAACAGGGTTGTCGTCAAGGGAAAGGAGAACCTGCCTCGCGACAAAGGGTATATCCTTGCCCCCAACCATCAACAGGGATTGATGGAACCTTTGGCTGTCCTTGCGACGGTCCACCGTGCACCTGTCTTTCTGGCTCGTGCCGACATCTTCAAACAGCCGGCGGTGGCCGCAGCGTTGACATTCCTCAAGATTCTTCCTGTCTACCGCATCCGCGACGGCAAAGAGAGTCTCTCCAAGAACACGGAGATTTTCGAGAAATCGAAACAAGTGGTGCTCGACGAGCATCCGCTCTGCCTGATGGCCGAGGGGCGTCATAACAACCGCCACCAACTGTTGCCGTTGGTAAAAGGCATGTTCCGTATTGCCGGCGACACACAGAACAGTATGGGAGAGGAACCGATGTATATCATCCCTTGCGGTATCGACTTCGACGACTACGAGCGTCCTTTCCACAACCTTTGCGTCAACATCGGCAAGCCCATCCCTGTGCAGCCGTTCATGGAGACCTTCCGCGAAAACGAGCCCTTGGCGTTGAACCAGATGCGACAGACGTTGGCTCCTGCCATGATGGATCTGATGCACGACATCCGCAGCAGCCAGCATTACGACGAGGCCCTTGCCTTGTGTCATTCGCTCAACACCTATGTCCGCCGTCAGCAGAGGTTGTGCAACAACAGTTGGAACCGTTTCAAGGTGCGTCAATCCATCGCCCATTGGTTCGACGCCCTCGAGCAACAGGGTGGCGAAGCCTTCGAACGGTTGGTCGAACGTACCAATAAATATATAGGTGATTGCGAGAAGGCGGGTGTCCGTCCCGAGGTGGAGGCCACCCAATGGAACCCGTTGGTACTGCTGCTCTCCACGTTGGCCCTTGCCGCCGTGGTGGCTTCGTGCGTTGTCTGCAAGCCGTTCCTCCGAGTGTTGCTCTTCTGCATCGCCTGCAACCCCATTCCGTTGTTGCCTACCCATTGGATAGTCAACCGCAAGGTGGCCGACACCCAGTTCCACAGCTCCTTCAACTTCGGCATCCGGTTCTTCCTCTCCATCTTCTATGTCATCGTCTTCAGCATCGTTATGGGATGCACTCATGGCGGTTGTTGGGGAGACATGCTGCCGGGCATGGGCGGTTTTGGGTGGTGGCTTGTCGCCTTCGACCTGCCGTTCTTGCTGGCCTATCTCAACGGGCCGATTCACACATGGCTCCGTCGCTTGTGGGAGAACTGGCGACTGGTGTTCAAGCTGGGTAATCCGTCGCTCAAGGAGGCTCGTCGCATCAGGAAGGACATCGAGTCGTCTTGGCAAGGATAGCATTAACACTATAAAAATAGAAAAGGCTGCCTTTTGAGGGCAGCCTTGTTTGTTTCCGTGTAAAGGGGATATTACTTCTTGCCAGATTTGGAAGCGTTGTAGAAGACACGGTAGGCACCTGCGTTACGCAGTTCCTGCTTGATGTCGTTGACGGTTCCCATCCTTACCTGTTGGTCGGCCTTGATGGCCATGGTGAGGAGGTTGCGTTCGCTCTCGTCACGCTGCATTTTCTCCAGTTCGACAAAGGTGGCGATGTCGCTGACTTCGCTGATTTGGTCGTTGAGCTGGATGCGAGGCTCGGTACCATATTTGGTTTGGTATTGCTGCATAGGAACACCAACATTGATATAGCTTACGAGACTCTTCTTTTCCAGTTTGCTGACCTCGGTGCCCTGGGGCACTTTGATCTGGACGAAAAGGGAGCTTTCACGCATGGTGGTGATGACCATGAAGAAGAAGAGGAGCATGAAGATAATATCCGACATGGAGCCCATGTTCAGAGCGGGCGTCTCTTTTGCTTTGTTTCCTGTAAATCGTGCCATATCTTATTCTCCTCCTACTTTTGCGGGTTCGGCCTCCGAGATGGCGATGGGGATGGCCATATCGATGGCTTTACGTTGGTCTTCAGTAATATCAACATAGTTCTTTTGGAACTTCTCGTTGGAAAGGTCGTTGCGCAACTCGTTGATGGCGGCAGCCAGCTCGTTGTTGACTCGGAAGTACATATCGTACGAGGTACCACGGTCGTTTTGCAGCGAGATCACACCTTTGGAGACAGGGTAGTTGCCACCGAAGCCGGGGATATAGACATCCTGTTTCTCGGGCAGGTTGGGATCCATGTTGGGGTTGCCGAGGAACTCCTTTGCACGATCTTTCAACATCGAGACATCTCCGATTTCTCCGTTGAAGAGCACACGGTCTTTGCTGTTGATCTTCACGATGAAGATGTTACGCTCTTTTACATCAGGCGGTTTCTGATTTGGGGGCAGCGGCGGCGGAAGACGACGAGCGAGACCCATATCAGTGTTGATGCTGGACACCATAAGGAAGAACGCCAACAGCAGGAACGAGATATCGGACATGGAGCTCGTGTTCAGGCCGGGAGTTTTTCTTTTACTCATAATGCGTTACTTCTTTTTAAATAGTTGTGCTAACTCTACATAGACAATGGCAACTGCCGAGGCAAAGACCAGGATGTAGGTGGCGATGGAGCCGGCGCCTACCAGTTTGGAGATTTTCTCGGTGGCATTGTACTTGTCGAGGAAGGTCTGGCTGAGGTCGGTGCCCGAGGAAAGCAGGAAGCTGACCACGCACAGGACGACAAGCAATCCGAAGCCAATCAGGAGGCCCTTGCCCTCACCCTTCACGATACGGAGGATGACGAAAAACAGCATGGCGATGAGGCACAGTGCGATGAGCACGAGCAGGATGATATAAGCCAAGCTGTAGAAGCCAGCGGCGCTTTCGGGATTGAATTTGTCGTACTTGATGGCGAACAGTATGCAGCAGATAGAGCCGATGATGGCCACTGCCATAGCTGCCCACAGTATGATTTTTCTTAGACTTTCTTTCATAATACTCAAGGAATTAAATGTTATACAATCGGTTTCGTTTCATTGAAACAGACGTTTTGTCGCCTCGGAACGCTCCTTGGCTTGTCGAAAACGTTGTCTTCCTTGAAGCTATTATTTGTGATACTTCACGAGGATATCCATGAAGGAGATGGAACCTTCTTCCATGTCGGATACCAAGGATTCGATTTTGGTGAGCAGATAGTTGTAGAAAATCTGAAGGATGATGGCGACGATAAGACCGAAGATGGTGGTCAACAGAGCCACTTTCATACCGCCAGCCACAACGGTCGGGCTGATATCACCGGCAGCCTCGATAGCGTCGAATGCAGCGACCATACCGATGGTGGTACCGAGGAATCCGAAGGAGGGAGCCAGAGCGATGAACATGGCGATCCAGGTCATGTTGGCTTCGAGGCGAGCCATCTGAACGCCACCGTAGGAGGTGATGGATTTCTCAACATTCTCCAAACCGGTGTCGATACGGTCGAGACCTTGGTAGAAGATGCTGGCCACAGGGCCGCGGGTGTTGCGGCAGAGCTCTTTGGCGCCTTCGTAGTTGCCGTTCTTCACGTTGTCCTCAATGCCGTTGAGCAGTTTGGTGACATTGGTGCTGGACATGTTCAGATAGAGGATGCGCTCGATAACGAGAGCCAAACCGAGGATGAGGCAGAGGAGCACGGGGGTCATCCAGCCAGCGCCACCTTCGATGAATTTCTTCTTCAGAACTTGGTGGAAGGTGTCTTTCTCAGCGGGAGCGGCGGCAACGGTTTCAGCCTCTTCGGCTTCCACTGCTTCAGCGGGAGCAGCGCTATCGGTGGTCTGATCGTCGACCTGTTCAGCTGCGGGGGCTTCTACGGGAGCGGTAGCTTCCTGAGCCATGAGACCATTAAGGTTCGTGAATGCCAATAAACCGAGTATTGACATCAATGCAAATGCTTTTTTCATGATGGTGTTAACTGTTATTAATTATTAATTTTTAAATAGTTATTCAAATACTACATGATACAATGTATTTGCAAAGTTAGGAATATATTTCAAACACAAGCCTTTTTTTGTTGTTTTTTTTCCAAAAAAAGAGATACCCTATTGCCTAATATCCTTATATGTGGCTGATAGTAAGTGTAATGATGGCGACAAAATAATTCTCTCGATGGTCTTTGTGGTTTCATCCCTTGTGGCAAATGACCTATATTGTATTGTCCACAGGAGAAGCACCAAGCTCAGATGTCATAGGGCAATTGTTAAAAATAAATAATTCGTCAGTTTTTTGCTGATAATGTGATGCCTGTCTATTTTGACGTTTTTTTTTGTCTTGCTGTTCATGATGTTTTTGTTCTTTTTGATTCGTTTTTGGCTGAAAAAAATAATTGGTCAAAACTGCTTTGTTTCTTTTGGGACGGAAGATTTATTATATAATTATATACCTTATTAATTTCTTCTCTAAGGGGGGGGTGGGGGTAGGGGTGTTTCCTATAATATTGTAAAAATGGAAAAATAATTATTTCGTCATTTGATCAAATAATTATTTTTTTCTTCGCGTATAAAGTTTTCGCGTTTCACCCCTACCCCCACCCCCCCCGAGGGGGTCGACGCAGCACTCAGTTTGGAGACATGCAGCCTGGCTGCGATGCTCCAAACAGGGTGCTGCGTGACACCATGCATCCAGGCTGCGTGACCCCAAACAAGGTGCTGCGTTGACGGTAGTAGGTGGCAATAGGTGTTTCATCATTCGGCTGTATTGTTATGAATAGTATGCTGTAATTCGTGGCAAAGATACATCAACTTTTGGAACCACCAAGTTTTTTTTGTTGTCCAAATTGGCTGCGATTCCGAAATGTTAAACCACCGTTGCCTGAATACCCCCTAACTGACGTTAAGTGATGATAAGTGACGCTAAATGGAAATAAGTGGAGGAAAAAGTTAAGCGGTTTGCTCAGAAAAAAAGTTTTGCGTATGGAGGCTGTGGCGACCATACGCAAAAACTGTTGTCAAAAGTCAAAAAAAACGAAAATTCTATCAGCTGTTGCGATGCAACAGTTGCTGTGCCATGTCGAAGAGGGGTTGTTTGGCGGACGGGGATGCTTCGATTTGGTCGAGCAGATGGAGCGCTTTGTCGAACTCTTGGGCGATGAGGCGCTCGGTGGATTGCTTGATATCGAGTTGGCGATAGATGTCGAGAATCTGGGCGACTTTGGCTTGGCTGTCGGCAGGCTTGGTGGCGTAGAGCTGGGTGAGCGTCTGTCGCTGCTGCTCGTTGGCGGTGGCGAGGGCTTGCAAGTAAAGGTAGGTCTTCTTGTTGTCGCAGATGTCGGTGCCTGTCTGTTTGCCAAAGGTGGCCACATCGCCGTAGGCGTCGAGGAGGTCGTCCTGCAACTGGAACGCCAAACCGAGATGGATGCCAAACTGATAGACGGTCTCTTGGTTGAAGGGGGTGGCGTTGGCATAGAGGGCTCCGAGTTTCAAAGCACACGCCAGAAGGACGGCGGTCTTGAGGCGAATCATGTTGAGGTACTCGTCGGTGGTGACGTCGTTGCGTGACTCGAAATCCATATCGTACTGCTGCCCCTCGGTAATCTCAATGGTGGTCTCGTTGAAGGTGTTGAGGATGGCGTGGAGCAGGGGATGGGGCTGACGGAGGAAATAACGCCAGGCAAGGGAGAACATGGTGTCGCCCGAGAGGATGGCGGTGTTGGGGCTCCATTTGCGATAGACGGTGGGTCGCCCCCGTCGGATGGGCGACTGGTCCATCAGGTCGTCGTGCAGGAGGGTAAAGTTATGGAAGGTCTCGATGCCGAGGGCGGCGCCTTTCGCTTGGTCGAGGTTGCCTCCGAACAACTGGCAGGAGGCAAGGAGCAGCAAGGGTCTCACTCTTTTGCCACCGAGGGAGAGGGTGTAGTCGATGGGTTCGTAGAGGGTGGCGGGTTCGGCAAGAAACTGTTCCTGTTGGAAGAGGTCGCTGACAATTTGCTGTAATTCTTTTATTGTGTACATGATATGGCGTGTTTAGAAGGGGTAATCGATTCCGAGATTGAAGGTGAGGGGGCCGAAATAGCCGTCGAGAATATCGATGGGGTAGTCGCCCCAATGACGGTAACGCCAGCGAACGGACTTGTCGTAGGCGGGGTCGTAGACGGGGATGCCGACATCCAAACGGACGGTGAGGATGGAGACGTTGAGCCGCAAGCCAAAGCCGGTGCCAAAGGCAAGGCTGGGCAGGAAGGTGTTGAAATGGAACTCGCCGCCAGGCATGCTCTCGTTCTCATACAGCAGCCATACGTTGCCGATGTCGGTGAAGAGGGCTCCCTCGAGACGGGAGAAGATGGGGAAACGGCCTTCGAGGTTGAGCACCATGGTCATGTCGCCGGTACGCTCTAACAACAGGTTGTCGGAGGGGGAGTAGAACCCAGGGCCGAGCCGGCGAAGGTGCCAAGCTCGCATGGTGAGGGGGCCGCCGCCAAAGAAACTCTTCTCGTAGGGCATCTGCAGCTGGTCGGAGTTGCCATAGGGGATGCCGATGCCGAGCAGCAGACGGGTGACAAAGGAACTCTGCTTTCCAAGATAAAAATAGTGTTTTATCTCGCTGTTGAGACGAACGTACTGCGAGAAGGGGACGCCATAGACTTGATAGACACCGGTGGAGTCGGCAGCTGTCTGGAAGGCGTTGGCCAATCCATAGAGGAGGTTGCCTGCCGATTCGAGCGAGAGATGGAGGTAGGTGAAGTCGTTCCGCGTGGAGAAGGTCTGGTTGCTGAACACATAGTCGTAGCGGGCATCCATGATGAAGTGGCTGCTGTACTGGTATTTCAGACGGGTGCTGCTGGTCGACTGTTCGATGCGTGACCAGAAGGCAGGGTCGATGTCGAAGAAGCGGGCGAAGGTCATCTCGATGGGGAGTATCTGGTGCTGGTTTCGACGGTTGCTGCTCCAGCTGTAACCGAACGAGTTGTTGAGCAACAGTCGCTCGAAATAGTAGCGGTCTTGATAATAGGCGCCGAGGCCGACGATGGTGTGGGGCTTGGCTCGTTGTCCAAGGAACTTGGCGTTGGGCAACAGGAGACGGGGGATGTCGAGGCTGGCGTCGAGACCTGCCTCGAAGGTGGACCAATGGGTGGTCGCCGTCGAACGTTTGAAGAGGTCGGGCAGCTCGATGAGGAACGACCCTTCGACTTTCAGCAACTCGGCTCCGCCAAAGATATTCTTGTTTTGATAGGAGAGGATGGTCTCGACGCCGAAGTTGCCGCTGCTGCCCGAGGTGTTGCCCTCGTTGCTGATCCAGTTGGGAGACGAGTTGTTGACCTCCAAGGAGAGCGACAGTTTCTGTTTGGTGCTGTTCATCAGCCTCACACGGGCGTCGAGGAGACCTATGCTGTCGGGGTGATGGTTGCTGTTGGGCGACTCGGAGAAGTCGAAGTTGATGTATTTGAAGTTGCGAAGGTTGATAAGGGAGTTGTAGGAACGCTGAACGGTTTGGTCGCTGTACATACGGCCCGAATAGAGCAGCATGGAGCGGGCGATGGTTTGCGGCTTCAGCGTCATGGGTTGGTTGTAGATGAAGTAATACTGGGACTCTCCGAGGCGTGTGTCGAGATTGAGAGCAAGGGTGTCGTATGCCGAGGTGCCGATGCTGGCGGCTGCGGTGCTGTTAGGGTAGACAAAGACGCGGTCGATACGATAGGGGCGGAGGGGGATTTCGACGGCTTGGTTGCTGCTGTTGAAGATGATGGGGTTCCCCAAGTTGAGTTCGATATTCAGCTGTCCCGTCCCCAAGTTGGTGTCGATTCGGTAGGTC
>CAJOQB010000012.1 GCA_905236405.1 uncultured Bacteroidales bacterium | reverse complement strand
TGAGCATTTACTTGTAATTCTCTATTCGGTAAGCACCTCGACAGAACCAGTACGCTGGATGTTGCCTAAATAGCCCTTGCCAGAGAAGCGCCAGAAGTAGGTGCCTGCAGGAATGTTGTCTTTGGCGGGATCCCACCAATCGTCTTCACTGCTGATGTTCTCCTTGAAGTACACTCGTTTGCCCCAACGGTTGTAGATAGCCAAACTGTTGTTGGGATAGCCCAAACCATTGACGAGGTTCTTGATTTCAAAGACATCGTTGATACCGTCGCCATTAGCTGTAATCACATTGGGGAACTGGAGGAAGTCGTTGACGAGAAGAATGGTGTTCTCGATGGTGTCGCGGCATTCGACGATGTTGCCCGAAGGACCGAGGTTGTTGGTCTTGGCGATGAGGCGAGCCACATAGGTGCCCGAGATATCCTCACCGTCGGTAGCCCATTGGAAGACGGGGTTGACATCGGTCATCGTATGATAGGAAACAGCATTGTCGCGGTCGTACTGAATCTCCCAATAGTACTTGTTGGTATCGGCTTGTGGCTCGGTCTTGTTGATGAACTGCACCTCAGGATGCATCACCGTGGGGTTGACCGGCTCCCAAGAGAACTTGGCCACAGGGCTGGAGAAGACCGTTACCAGGTTGGTGTATACCAGAGAGTCCTTGCATCCACCATCCGAGTTTTCGGCAAAGTACTTGAAGTCGTAGTGACCGGCAGCATAAGCGTGGGACGGTTCAGCAGTGAAGGAGGTATCGCCGTCACCCCATACCCAGATATGTTTGTCGGCATTGGGGGTGTTGTTGGAGATATTGATAACAAAGGGTTCACATCCCTCAAGCGGGTAGACACCCGGGTCAAAGTTGGGACGAGGCTGCGGCTTCACCTTGACGCGAATATCATCACGTGCCACACAAGTCACATCGTCTTGATGGTTCTCCACATTGACTTCATATATTACATCTGTTCCTTGATTGTTTCTTGTCTCAATCACAGCGGTGGTATCGCCGAAGGGTGCCCAAGTGAAAGTCTGGTTGGTGATTGCAGTGTGTCTATCACTTGCATCAAGAATCATTGTAGCGAAGTCGCAGAGGATAGTATCGTTACCCAGATTGGGCATCGGACGCCAGTAGGTGTGGATGCGGGTCATCGTGTCCCAAACGCAACCAAATTCATCATAAAGGGTCACATTGATACGGAAGATACCAGCTGTATCGGGTGTGGCGATAATTGCCGTCACACTGTCTTGCTTTGTAATGGTGGCACCACGGTAATGACCCAGCAGGAAATCGCCATAGGAGGTGTCGGGACGCCATACAACGGAATCGAGACCTACTTGGTATTCACAGCCGGCACCTGAGGAGATACCACAGATGTCGAGCGAGAAGGAGAAAATCCAGCCGTTGTCGATACCCCATGTGTCGCAGAACTCCATACCCCACTCACCATTCAGAGGGCAACCCACAAGGTCGTTGAAGTCAGAAGCAGGAAGGTAGTAACCCGATTTATTGTCGTGGTCGCTGGAGTCTTGTGTTTGAGTGGTGGTCACCGTACCGCAAGTCTCACCTGCACGATAGAAAGGAGCGGGAATGACACCGAAGGTGTGCGATGCATTAACGGTATGACCGTCCACAGCGATACCACACATTTGACCAGTAGCATCCGTCACAATTTGGTATTCAGGGTTACGAGTCCAGCAGTAGTTCCAACCGAAGCCATACATATTGGCCAACGAGTCACATTTGTTGCCCGAGTCATCCCATGCACCGTCGTTGCTGCCGCCATAGGGAATACCCAGGAACTTTCCGCCGCCACCACCGGTATAGGGTTCTTCGCCCTGCACCTGCTGTTTACGTTTCAGATATGCTTTGGCGGTATTGGGGCAAATAATGGCATAGGTACAGTCACCCATGAAGGAGTGTTCGGCGTTGACACAGATAGAGCAGATGTCGCCTTTGTCGGTCACAGAACGACCAGCGGGGAAGTCGTCGAAGTTGACCTTTGCAGTAAAGCAGTCGCTTTGGTCAGGAGGACATTTTCCGTCGGGGACGAAGGTACGCACATTGTTGACCTGCGTCTTGGTCTTCTCGAATTCAATCTTCTTCAATGTAATGGTACCTGTTCCTTGTTCGTAACCCACATTGACAGGCAATGTCCTATCGTTGCACATTGGTTGCAGGTCGAAGAGGGTCTTGATGGGGTTCTGAGCCAGACGCACACGCACCGTCTCGAGGAGCGACGACTTACAACCTCGTTCGTCCTCTATACTTAGCACGACGTCATAGCAGTCGAGGTCACGATAGTAACCCACTACTTGTTTGAGGCCGACCTCGTCCATCACTTCGCCGTTACCCAACGACCAAGTGAAGATGGAAGTCATATCGCTGGGGTTGTATGCACCATAGTTGTGTGTGTATTCACCGTGACCGTTAAAGATCACACCCTCGCCCACACAGAGCGTCACACCGCGGAAGATGTTTTCTTGCTCTGACCAAGCGGTGTCATAAACCCACGTATAAATATCCGCACCAGTGGAATCCTGTCCCACCACAGACCAAGTGGAGTCAACATGATCTGCCACTTGCTGTATGGTAGTGAAATTACGGATGTAGCAGGTGTCGATAATCTGACCGTTGCGAGTCTTGTAATAGAAGCTGTCGATGACAGGAGTCACTGTCTCGCAGGGGAAACGACAACCCACCAAGCAGGTGAAACCGGTACCGTTGCTGGTCTTGGTTTTCAACCGAATGGTCAGCGTGTTGGTGGTGTTCAGCGACGAAGCGTACACCGACTGGCTTGCCAAAGGATTCAGGTTGTTGTTCGATTTAATAATCAACACCGACGAAGTGCTGGGACCGTCGTAGATAAACAGCGTGTCCTGCGGGTCGATGTTGAAACGTTCGAAAATCAGTGCCATATGGTTCAAACCCGTACAGTTGCCTTCCACCGTCATATAGTAGTCGGTATTGGCAACGTAGTGACCGTTGACACCTGTATTGTCACTGTTCAGATAGATACCATCGTCAGGAACGGTATATGTCGTACCGCTGTTTGCCGAAGTCAGATAGACCTGAGCAATACCACCCTGAGCGAAGACATTGCTTCCGAAGGCAAGAATCGCAAGAATAACGAGGATCTTTTTCATGACCGTATACTTTTTTATTATTAGACAAACCATATTATTAATTATCTATCCGAAGAGCTACCGCCACCGATGCCGTTGCCAGCTTCGAGGGCTTGCGTTGTCATTATTTGGGCATCTACAGGGGCGCGAGCCACCAAGTATTGGTTGCCCTGGTTGCCGACGCGGAAATAGACCTCTTGACCGTTGTGTTGGTAGAAGAAGTCCGAGAAGTTGTAACCATAGACACTGAATGTGTTGAGGTCGACAACATAGTTGGCCGGCAACGTCTGGTTGGTGTAGAAGCAACGGAGCTCGCTAATGTTGTGCATATTGGCGTTGCTTGGTGCCGTATTGGTCAGGTAGAGGGCGTTGTGAGCATAGGTGCACAGCCACTCCATCTTCTCGGGAGCCAACACATCGAGGACCGTCGAATCATTGTTGTAACGAGGCAGCACGAGTGCTGCACAGTCAGGTTCGTCACTCTGTGCTCGAACCACGCTGGCCATGCCAGCCATACAAACCATTAAAATTAAAAGAGCCGTTCTTTTCATGGTATATCTTTTTTAAAGTTATACAATTTGTGATTAAAAATTCAAAACTCGACGATGTAGACGTATGAGACCCCCAAAAAGAAACACGGGGTACTGTTAAATAATGTTAACGAGAAGCTTTAGCCTTGTTTCTGAGGTGATTAATTAATGCCATTAATAGACCTAAACAGAGAAAACCGCCCGGAGGAAGGATAAAAAGCAGCATTCCGTCGGCTCCTCCGATGAGGCTGTGGCCGAAAATGGAACCCGTACCCAAGAGCTCACGCACCATACCGAGAAGGGTCAACGCCCAAGTGAAACCGAGACCCATGAAAACGCCGTCGAGGAACGAGAACCAAAGGTTGTTCTTCGAAGCGAAAGCCTCAGCACGACCCAGCACGATGCAGTTCACCACAATCAGGGGGATGAAGAGACCCAAGCTTGCATAGAGGTCGGGAAGGAAGCCTTGCATCACCAGTTGCACGATGGTGACGAACGAAGCGATGATGACGATGAAAGCGGGGATACGCACCTTGTCGGGGATGACCGACTTAAGGAGCGAGATGACCGAGTTGGAACACATCAGCACAAAGGTGGTGGCCAATCCCATGCAGAGACCGTTGATAGCCGAGGTGGTGGTGGCCAACGTGGGGCACATACCCAGAATGAGCACCCAAGTGGGGTTCTCTTTAATCAAACCATTTTTTATGATGTCAGCAGCTTTCATTATTCGTTCACTCCTTTCTTGTAAAGTTCATAAGCAATAGCGATAGCGTCGCAGAAGGCACGCGAGGTGATAGTGGAGCCGCTAATGGCATCCACTTCGCCACCGTCCTTGCTGACGGTGATATTGTTCGTACCAGGGTTCTTGCCGATAACGTCGCCCTTGGCCCCTTTCTGGAACCACTCAGCAGCTTTGGCACCAAGACCCGGGGTCTCAGCCGTCTTGAGCACTTGATAGCCGGTGATGTTGCCTTCGGCGTCAAAACCGTACATAATACCCAAGTCGCCGCCAAAGCCCTTCTTCGAAGTGGCGGGAACAGCGATGCCCACCAAGTTGTTGTCGGCAGTATAGGCCAAGTTGCAGGCGATACCGTCGATATCCTTTGTCTCCAGATGGTCGAAGTCGGGCAGCACAGCCTTGATGGCGTTCTCCGTCTTGGCTTGCTCGGCTTTGGCGATAGGTTCGGCAGTGACGCCGCTCACCAAAGCCAAAATAGCTCCAGCCACCACCGCAATGACGGTGAGCGAGAGGAGCATGTTTATCAGTGTAGATTCAGCTTTCTTTGCCATAATCTTATATCTTTTGCGGATTAGTAACTCGAGTTAACACCTTAGCAGGCAAAACGTTTGGGTTGGAACCAACGGTTGAGCAGCGGGGTGACGGCGTTCATCAGCAGGATGGCGAACGACACACCCTCGGGATAAGCACCCCAGCGACGGATGATGATGGTCAACAAGCCGCAGCCGAAACCGAACACCAGTTGTCCCGTCTTGGCCATCGGCGAAGTCACCATATCGGTAGCCATGAAGCAAGCACCCAACATGATGCCACCCATCAATATCTGGTTCAATGCGAACTCGCCGGCGCACATACCGGTGGTGTTCCATGTGGGGTCGGCGGCAGCGAGAATCAGCACCATAACGAAAGCGGTACCGATGAAAGTGACAGGAATGTGCCAGCTGATGACGCGAGTGCAGAGCAGGTAGATAGCGCCAATCAGGATGGCGATAGCCGACACCTCGCCGAGCGAACCGCCCATATGGCCAATCAGCAGATCCCACACTTGGGGCAATGCCTCAGCGCCGCCCTCTTTGATGAGACCCAGCGGGGTAGCGCCCGTCACGACGTCGGTACTGGCGAAGTTGCCGAAAATCTTGCCGCTCGGAGTAGGCCAAGTGGTCATTTGTACGGGGAAGGAGATAAGCAGGAACACACGACCCACCAAAGCGGGGTTGAAGCGGTTCTTGCCCAGACCGCCGAAACTCATCTTGCCGATACCGATGGCGACCAAAGCACCCAGGATAACAAGCCACATCATATCGCATGTGGCGGGAACATTGAATGAAAGCAGCAGACCGGTGACGACAGCCGAGCCGTCGCAGATGGTCGTAGGCACTTTCATGATAAACTTCTCAATCAGCCACTGGAACAGCACACAAGCTGCCACAGAGATAAGGCTTACAAGCAGCGCGTTGATGCCAAAATAGGCGATGGAGACCAAGAAAGCAGGCACCAAAGCAATATTGACACGCCACATGATTTTTTTGGTCGACTCGTCACTGTGCACGTGAGGAGAGCCCGATACATTAAGCAGTTTCATATATTATTATATATTGATTCATTTAATAAATAGTGATGCACTCAGGTTTATTTACGCTTGGCAGCCATGATGGCACGCATCTTGTTCTTGCCCAAACGGATTTCGTCAAGCAGTGGCTTGTTGGCGGGGCAGCTGAAGAAGCAGCATCCGCACTCGATGCAGTCGAGGATATTGTGTTCCTTCGACTCCT
>CAJOQB010000011.1 GCA_905236405.1 uncultured Bacteroidales bacterium | reverse complement strand
TGTGGTGGGCAAGCCTATCACGACACAATACCCGTCGCAAGGACAACAGTCGATTTATAATAAACCCAAAGAATTTCCTGTCAACGTGAACACAGACGCCAACAGTCAGCTGCCCAATCCTTTTATTATTCCGGGATTACAGAAGATACGAATCAATTCGCAATTGAACGAGAACTACACACTGAGCAATTTTGTTGAGGGTGCTTGCAATCAGCTGGCCCGCTCTGCAGGTGCCGCTGTGGCGGATGCCCCGGGTAGTACGGCGTTCAACCCGTTGCTGTTGTATGGCGGCGTGGGTCTTGGCAAGACGCACTTGGCACATGCCATCGGTATCCAGACGAAGGAGAACCACCCTGACAAGCAGGTCCTCTATGTGACTTCCGAGCAATTCATGCAGCAGTATGGCGAGTCGGTGAAGAATAAAACGACCAATGACTTCATCCATTTCTATGAGATGATTGATGTGCTTATTGTGGACGACATCCAGTTCTGGAGCGGCAAGGCAGAGAAGACACAGGAGACGTTCTTCCATATCTTCAATCATCTGCACCAACGCCACAAACAAATCATCATTACCAGCGACAAAGCGCCTGCCGAGTTGCAGGGGCTCGAAAGTCGTTTGTTGTCGCGTCTAAAATGGGGTTTGGCCGCCGAGTTGCAGGTCCCCGATGTGGAGACACGAATGAACATCCTTCGTCAAAAGCTGATCAACACAGGCGTGGAGATGCCGCATGATGTTATTGAATATATCGCATATAATATCAATACAAACGTGCGTGAGCTTGAAGGTGCTTTGGTGAGCTTGATAGCACAGTCGACATTGAACAAACGCGAGATAACCATCGATTTGGCTCGTCAGATGATTGACAAGTTTGTGAAGAGCACGGGTCGTGAGATTACCATTGACGTCATCCAGAAGACGGTATGTGATTATTTTGGTCTTGCAGTCGATAGCATTCAGTCAAAGACCCGCAAGCGTGAGATTGTGCAAGCACGACAGCTGACCATGTATTTCGCCAAGAAGTTGACCAAGTCGAGCCTTGCCATCATTGGAACACAGTGCGGCAACAAAGACCACGCCACCGTTTTGCACGCTTGCAAGACCATTGCACAGTTGGAACGGACCGACAAGCAATACAAGAGTTGGATTGACGACATAGAGAAGAAACTGAAGAATTAGTCATCATGGCCAAAGTATCGTTCAAGCCAGGCACATTGCTTTATCCGTTGCCAGCCGTCATGGTCAGCTGCGGAACCAGTCTTGAGGACAATAATATTATCACCATCGCATGGACGGGTACTATTTGTAGTGACCCGCCCATGTGCTATATATCGGTACGCAAGGAGCGTTTCTCTCACGACATCATTTCGCGTACAGGCGAGTTTGTCATCAACCTGACCACCGAGGCCTTGGCACGAGCCACCGACTGGTGTGGCGTGAAGAGTGGGAGAGAGGTGAACAAGTTCCGCGAGATGCGCCTCACCCCCGAGCAGGGGCAGATAGTGAAAGCACCGCTCATCAAAGAGTCGCCGTTGAACATCGAATGCCAGGTCGTGGAGATAAAAGAGTTGGGAAGCCACGACATGTTCATTGCCAACGTTGTCGCAGTCGATGCCGACGAGCAACTGATCGACAAGGGTACGGGAGCCTTCCAGTTGAACCACGCGCACCCCTTGGCTTACAGCCACGGCAAATACTATGGCTTGGGCGACAAGCTGGGAGGGTTCGGTTTCTCCGTCAAGAAGAAGAAATAAGAAACGCCAGCTATCAACTGGCGTTTCTTATTAGTTTACAATCAATATTCCTTTTCCATTTAGGTAACGTAGGTAATATAATCCTCGGGGCAGGTGGCTTACATCCAGTGTTGTTGCACCTTCGGGGAGCGTTGCCACGGTTCTGCCGCGATTGTCGATAACGTCGACGGCTCCTTCGGCACCTTCGATACGAACCCATGAGGTGGCGGGGTTGGGATAGACAGAAAGTGTTTGAAGGGTCGGTACATTGTCTATTCCGACGTTCATGTACTCATAGCATCCGATGTCCACCCGTCCGTTGCGTGAACGTTGCATGCCGTCCAAGTCGTAGCGGGGAACGCCACCACGGTTGGTGTCGGCAGCATCGCGAAGGGGCGAGTCATCCATCAGTCGGTAGCTATAGTCCTCGTCGGTCAGTCCGCGTGAAGCCGAACACAATGTGAAACGAGGTGCGTCGGCTCCCGAGCACGAAGAGGAGAGTAGCATATTGCTGTGCCCCTCCACCAGAGCCCCTTCGTCGTCGATGGCACTAAAATAGATGTTGGTGTCCAATCCCGAGATAGCTGTGTCGTTGTTCCAGACGACACAGTTCCTGATTTTTGTCTTGTTCGACACCAGCAGTCCGCATCCTTGGTTGCTGACGATGTCGCAGTTGACAAACGAGCCTCCGAGTGTGGCGTCGGCACCGTCGCCGCTGTTGTGTGCAATCAAGCAGCTGCCGGCACTTCCTCCACTGCTCCAGATGGCAGCCAAGGCGGTGTTGTTTTCCACGCGACAACAGTTCATGTTGCCACTTTCCATTTGAATAATCTGTGATGATGGAGCCTCGTTATGATGTATGCGGCAGTATTCGATGTTGTGACCGGAGATAAAGAGTATCACACCGTCGTCGTCGGCTACATTCTCGGTGATTTCGCAGTTGAATAGTTTCACGTTGTCACTCACACGGCCTATGGCGACTTTGTCGCTGCGACCGTGGCGGAGCGTGAAGCCGTCGATGTTGATGAGCTTGTTGCCGCCGCCTTGTGTGGAGAAAAACACTCGAGCGTTGCCTCCGTCCAATATAGAGGGATGGCCTGCGGTGCGGTCGCTGATAAACGACTCGTTACCTACGAATCCGCCATACAGGGCCACGCCTGAATAGAGAGGAAAAGCGACAGAACCGGTGGTGTCACCGTAATACACACCCTCTTTCACCCACACGCTACCTTCGTTGCGGAATTTCATCAATCCTATGGCATCGTTCAGGTTGCTTGATGCCATCTCCCATGACGAACCGTCGCCCGTGCCGTCGGTAGAGACATAGTAGGTGCTTTGCGAAGGTGCCAAACCAGAGGGGTAGATATTGATTACTCCTCCTTGGCCGGTGGAGTATCCGTTCAGATTATCCAAAGTGAAGTATCCGTCTTGGTATCCGCTCCAGCCCCAGTTGATGTGGAACTTGTTTTGGCTATCACGATATCCGTCGCAGACAAAGGCGTGTCCGCCGCCGGTCGAGATACCACGATAGAGAACGGGTCGACCGTTGTCTAACTCGTCACGCAGCATTTGCATCCAGGTGCTCTCACCGACAGTGGTCATATAAATCATCTGGGCGTGCATGTAGCCGAAATGGCGCAGTGCATCGGGGACATCCTCCGTATGGGCGCCGCTGCCATCGTTGTTGCCGGCATGTTGATAGTTCATCGATACCGACACACCGCAATGGTAGCACAGCAGCGACACAGCGTCTTGTTGTACTTGCGGTGAAGAGGGATAAACCCTGTCGGGCATGTTGTTGAAATCGTACACAACAGAATCGTGGTGCACTTTCAGACGACCATAGACGCTATGGCTGTAGGCACTGTAGCCAAAACCTGTTGTCGGATAACCCCAGTAGCGGATAATCTGTGCCATGGCTGTCGCAACACATCCAGTGTAGGAATGGCCGCCACTGCCCGACGAGTAGGCGGGGCAGTAGTTATTGTAACCCGCGCCTTGGTCCCATTCCGAGGAGAGCAGCGCGCTGACACTCTTCCGTCCGCTCTTTGGGTAGATAGAGGCATCACCCGTCATTAGGGCGTTCCATTCGCGAGCCGCCTTCTCCGAGTGATATCCTTTCTGTCCTGCGATATGTGTTTCGATGATGGCAGCGATGTCGCAACGGTAAGCGTCCAACCAACCGGCGAAGTTGGGACTCAACTGAGAAGGATTGTAGACACCGTTGAACGAGTAGCCCAGTACTGGTGTTACCTCGTCGTCGCCGCTCACTATGATGAATCCCTCCGAGCCGATATTGTATACATAGATGGCAGGCAAAGCCTCGACAGTCGTTTTTGTTGCCGGACCCGTCAACACATCGATCAACGTCAGTGTGCTGTTGCCTTTCTCTTGCGTCCGGATAAAGTTCTCAGCCACCGTTCGGGCGCTCTTCTCACTTACCGGCATGGCCGACAGGCATCCCGCCGTCAGCAGAATCCATCCCAATGTGATAATCCTTTTCATTGTTGTCTCAGTGTTTTTCAATATAGCGGTCCACGGTTCCGAACACGATGTCGGCTCTGATGGCAAAAGCCTCATGGCTGGCAAAGCCAATATGCGGAACGCATACGCAGTTGGGAGCTGTCAGCAGCGGATGGTCGATGGCCAAAGGAGGCTCTTTTTCGAAAACATCGAAAGCGGCGCCTGCCAGACGACCCGTACGAAGTGCATCAGCCACAGCGTCGATGTCGGCCACGTTGCCTCGAGCGGTGTTGATTAGGATGGCCGACGATTTCATCATCGCTATCTGTTCGGCGCCAATCAGGTGCTTCGTCTCGTTGTTCAATGGCACATGCAGCGTGACGATGTCCGACTGACGGAGCAGTTCCTCCAACGACACATAGCAGACACCCATCGACTCCACCTCGGGGTGGGGCGAGCGGTTGTAAGCCAGAACGTCGCAGCCGAAGGCTTTCAGCAGTCGAATGGTTGCCGTGCCGATGGCACCGGTGCCCACCACGCCGACCGTCTTTCCGCGTAGCTCGCGACCCACGAACGCACCGCGTCCATTGCCGCGACGGATGGTGCCGTCCAGCTCTGTCACCTTGCGAAGCACGTCAATCATCAGACCCACGGCCAGTTCGCTGACAGCCGTCGTCGAATAGCCTGCAGCGTTGACCACCTCAATCTGGTGTGCTTTGCAGTATTCCAAGTCGATGTGGTCCAAACCAGTGAAGGCTACCGACAGCAGACGCAGCTTCGGACATTGCTCCAACACAGCTGCCTCCAACTTGATGTTGGATATCACCACCACTTCGGCCTCCTGCATCCGTTCCACCAACGAGGCGTTGTCCTCTTTGCGGTCCATATAATAGACAAACGAATGACCGGCACCAGTATAGTGTGCCTTCAGCTCTTCGAATTTCTCTTGGTTGATGCCCAAGGGCTCTACACATGCTATTTTCATCTCTTCTATTATAATAATCAGAAAAAGGCCCTTGTTGAGAGGGCCTTTTTGTTAGGGTTGTTATGTTTATTTGACAGGATGATCCTCGTGGAATTTCTCCAGACGCATCTTGAGGTCGGGGAACTGGTCGCGTTGCACCAAAGCGACGCAGGCACGGATGCCCTGCTTGTGGCTGCCGGTGATGTCGAGAGCGATGGCGCTGATACCGTAGCGAATCAGTTCGTTGAGCAAGTCGACACCTTCGTAGCCAGGATAGCAGAAGGTGAAATAGAAACCGTCGCCGATATCTTCGCCCATATCCTTGTCATATACGATAAAGAAGCCGTTGTCGGTGAAGAGTTTCTTCATGATGCCTGCTTTTTCGCCGTATTCCTTGATGTCTTTGACGAAGTTGAACGTGCCGTCGTTGGCGCCCTTCAGCATGGCGGCCATAGCGTACTGGACGCTGTGAGCCGTACCGCTGGAGAGGCAATACAGCGTTCCGAAAATCAACGCTCTGCCCAACTGTGTCTGGCTGTAGAAGCGAGACAGGTCGGGGCACTCCATGTTGAACAGTTTGGGGCTGACAACCATCATGGCGATACGTTCGCCGGCATAGCTGAAGCTTTTTGAACCCGAGATCATGATGACATACAAATCGGTGTATTTGGCCACCGTGGGTTGGAACGGAGCTTGGCCAGGGACACTGTAGTCTTTGCGGAAGTCCATCAGGAAGTAGGCCGAGTCCTCCATCACCACAACGCCGTACTTGTTGGCCATCTCGCCGATAATCTTCAGCTCGTGCTCGGTGAAGCAGAACCAAGCAGGGTTGTTGGGGCTGCTGAAAATCATGCAGGCCACGTCGCCGTCTTTCAGCTCCTCTTCCAGCTTGTCACGCAGTTTGTCACCGCGATACTCGTAAACATCGAACGCCTTCATAGGGATGCCCAACACACGGCATTGTTGTTTTTGCACAGGGAAGCCAGGATCGATGAAGAGCACCTTGGTCTTTTTGGCGTCGTAACGTGTCAGCGTGAGAAAACTGGCAAAGCCGGCTTGCATCGAACCAACGGTGGGGACGCAGCAGTCAGGGGTGACATCGATATCAAGGAAGTTTTTGACAAAGCGAGCGGCCTCTTTCTTGAAGTCGGCTGTGCCGTAGATTTCAGGATAGATGCTGGCCACACCGTTGCGAAGTGCTTCAATCTGAGCCTCGACGCCCACCTTGGGAGCAGGAAGGCCAGGAATGCCCATCTCCATTTTCACGAAGCGGACACCAGTTTCTTTCTCGACATCCTGAATCATCTTGCGCATTTCGCGGATGCTTGCCTTGCCGGGGTTTTGAATCTTGTTGGACGAAGCGATACGGTCTATCGTTTCTTTCTGTATGGGTATTTGGGTCATAATATTGTATTTAAGTTGTGTATATATTGATAACTACATTTATTATTTCATGTTGATGCCCCAGTCTTTGAGTTTGCTCACGTTGATGGGTGTCACCTCGCGGATGATGCGAAACACCTCTTCCTTCTCCTCTTGTGGGGCAGGGGTGAAGATGCTGACAATCTCCGCCATCTTGACATCGATGAACTGGGTGGTGGACAGCAGGTTGGTC
>CAJOQB010000010.1 GCA_905236405.1 uncultured Bacteroidales bacterium | reverse complement strand
CGTAGTAATACTCAACTGGAACGGACGCGCAATGCTCGAGCGCTTCATGCCCTCGGTGGTACAAAACACCGAAGCCGACATCATCGTTGCCGACAACGGATCGACCGACGACTCTGTCGCCCTCATGCGCGAACGCTACCCACAGATACAACTCATCCTGCTCGACAAGAACTATGGCTTTGCCGACGGCTACAACCGTGCCCTGTCGCAAATCGACGCCGAATACTATGTGCTGCTCAACGACGACGTGGAGGTGACCCCCCACTGGATCGACCCCGTCATCGAACAGATGGAGCGCCATCCCGAAATCGCCATCGCTCAACCCAAGCTGCTGATGTACGACCAACGCGACACCTTCGAATATGCCGGCGGTGCCGGCGGCTTCATCGACCGCAACGGCTACCCCTTCTGCCGCGGACGCATGTTCAACACCCTCGAGCGTGACGAAGGTCAGTACGACGATGCCTGCGACCTGTTCTGGGCGTCGGGTGCCGCTATGTTCGTCAAAGCCAGTGTATGGAAAGCGTTGGGCGGATTGGACGGCGACTTCTTTGCCCATATGGAGGAGATTGACTTCTGCTGGCGAAGCAAGAACCAAGGCCATCGTGTGGTCTTCTGCCCCCGGTCGACGGTGTACCACGTGGGGGGCGGCACACTGCCCAAGTCGTCGCCCCGCAAGACCTACCTGAATTTCCGCAACAACATGGCGATGCTCTACAAGAATCTGCCCCCCCGAAGGAAAGGCCGCGTGATGGCATTGCGTATGGTGCTCGACCTAGTGGCCGCCTGCAAGTTCCTGCTCGAAGGGCACCCCAAGGAGTTCTCGGCGGTGATGCAAGCCCATCGCGACTACCGTCGTTGGAAGCCGTCGCTGCAAGAGAAACGCCGTCGCATCAACCCCCACGAAGTGAGCTGCGTGTACCACGGGCCGCTGCTGCTCGACTACTACCTGCGAGGCAAGAAGAAGTTCAGCCAGCTGAACTTTTCGGTAGATAAAATAGTATAATAGTTACTATAGTGCCTATAGTTACTATAGTGCCTATAGAAATAGAATAAAGTAAGACAATGAAAAAAGTAAGAGTTCGTTTCGCTCCGAGTCCCACGGGACCCCTGCACATCGGCGGTGTCCGTACCGCTCTTTACAACTACCTCTTTGCTCGCCAGCACGGCGGCGACATGATACTGCGTATCGAAGACACCGACCAAACCCGTTTTGTGCCAGGTGCCGAAGACTATATCATCGAGGCGCTCACGTGGTTGGGCATCCAGTTCGACGAGGGTGTCCATGTGGGTGGCGACTACGGCCCCTATCGCCAGAGCGACCGAAAGCCCATGTACAAACGATATGCCGACCAGTTGATTCGCGACGGCTGGGCCTACTATGCCTTCGACCGTCCCGAGGCCCTCGACGCCAAACGCAAGGAATACGAGGCACAGAAACAGACCTTCCAGTACGACTGCCGCACCCGTGGCCAGATGGAGAACTCGCTGAGCCTGCCCGCCGACGAGGTGCAACGCCGCCTCGATGCCGGCGAGCCCTATGTGGTCCGTTTCCGCTTCCCCGAAAACATCGACATCACGGTGCACGACCTGATTCGCGGCGATGTGACCATGAACTCGAACCTGTTGGACGACAAGGTGCTCTTCAAGAGCGACGGCATGCCCACCTACCACTTGGCCAACATCGTCGACGACCACACGATGGAGATCTCGCACGTCATCCGCGGCGAGGAATGGCTCCCCTCGGCACCCCTCCACGTGATGCTCTACAAAGCCTTCGGCTGGGAAGACACCATGCCCCAGTTTGCCCACCTGCCCCTGCTGCTGAAGCCCGAGGGCAACGGCAAGCTGAGCAAACGCGACGGCGACCGATTAGGCTTCCCCGTCTTCCCCCTCGACTGGCACGACCCCAAGAGCGGCGAGCTCTCGTCGGGTTACCGCGAACGCGGCTATTTCCCCGAGGCGGTGGTCAATATCCTCGCCCTGTTGGGATGGAACCCCGGTACCGAACAGGAGATTCTCTCGATGGAGGAGCTGATACGCCTCTTTGACATCAGCCACATCAGCAAGAACGGCGCCAAATTCAACGTCGACAAAGCCCGCTGGTTCAACCATGAGTACATGCAGATGCAACCGGACGAGACGGTGGCCGACCTGTTCACTCCCTCGCTCGAGGCACACGGCGTCCACCCCGACCGCGAATATGTGGTGAAAGTGTGCGGCATGATGAAGGAACGCATCAGCTTCATCAGCGAGATGTGGGATCAGACACACTACTTCTTCGTCGCCCCCGACAGCTATGCCGAAGCCGCCATCCGCAAACGCTGGAAAGCCGGCATGACCACCCACATGGCCAAGATGATCGACATACTGAACAGCCAACCCTTCGAATACCAACCCCTGCACCAAGCCATCTTGGAAGACTACATCGCCGCCAACCAGTACAATACCGGCCAAATCATGAACTCGTTCCGTCTGGCATTGGTGGGCGACACCAAAGGCCCCGACCTGCTGACGTTAGTGATGATGCTCGGCAAGGAGGAGACCATCGCCCGTCTGCAACGCGCCATCGACACCATCGGCGAGGTGGAAACCCCTGCACAATAAAGCAAGCCCCTCGACGTTAACCCCCATATCAATCAAAAACAAATCATTTCATCCAATGGAAAACGACAACATCATCAACGAGACACCCTTCGAAGAGAGACAACCCGATAGCCTCGAGAACACCGACGTCACGACGCCCCAACAACCCGAGATTCAGCAACCCGAGACCTGCGCCACCGCACAACCCCGCCACTGCCACAGCGGCTTGGCCATCCTCAACGTGCTGATGCTGGCAGCTCTCGTCGTGCTCTACATCCTCTTCTTCACCTCCAAAGGCAGCAGCAAGCACAACCCCAACGCCACCGCCCCCATCGTGGCCGAAGGACAGCTGAAAATCGCCTATGTCAACACCGACACCCTGATGGCCAAATACCAGTATGCCATCGACCTTAACAAGGAGTTGCAGGCTTACCAGAAACAACAGGAAAACAACTACAAACAGCAAATCACACAGTACCAGAACGACTACCAGAAGTACCTCAAGGACGGTCCCGACATGACCCTCTCGCAGCAACGCGCCAAAGAAGAAGAGCTGAAGAACCGTATGCAGAAACTGCAGTCCCTCGAGGGCGAGTTGGCCATGAAGATTCAAGAGAAGACCCTCAAGGAGAGCGAGGCGATGACCCGCGCCGTCTACGCCTTCATCCGCGAGTACAACAAAGACAACCAACAGTTCGACCTCATTCTGGCCAAAAGTTTCTCCTCCAGCCCCATCCTCTACGGCAACGAAGGCATGGACATCACCAACGAGATTGTCGAAGGTCTCAACAAAGAGTACAAAAGCTTGAAAGAGAAACCTGTAGCCTCCAAAGAGAAAGAAGAGAAATAAAAGGTGAAAAACGATGCCTGGCATCGTATGCCAATCGATGCCTCGCATCGTATACCCATCGATGCCTCGCATCGTTCACCCATCGATGCTTAGCATCGTTTACCAAGCCGTACCTCGTATCGATTACCCTATCGAACGAGGTATGGTTTTTTAATGATGTTTTGCTTGATTATCCCCGCAGCCAGTTTCGCGGATTCTGTGGCGTGGTTCCCTTCCAAAGTTGGAAACTGAACTCACCTTGGCCGTCGACGGTGGCGACGGTGCCTATGACCTGTTTGGTGGTGACCGACGACCCCTGTTTGACGATCACCGTCGCCAAGTTAGCATAGACGGTCATATACTCCCCGTGACGGACGATGACGCCCTTGTTGCCGTTGGGACAAGTGAACACACGGGTCACCGTGCCGTTAAAGATGCAGTAGACGGTAGCCCCTGGGGCGGTAGCCAGGTCGATGCCGTTGTTCATGTTCTCGCCTCCCGACGAGTGGGTGTAGCGGCCATACTCACGCAGCACACTCTTGTAGTACACTGGCCAAGAGAATTTTCCCTTGTTGTTGGCGAAGTTGGACGAGAGGGCAGTCTCCTGTGCCGAAGGGGCCGAGGGGTTGCTGGCGGTGGTGGTCGTCGTGGTGGTCTTGGAGGTCGACGAAGCCGTCGACGAAGCCGTCGAGGTGGAGGTGGTCTTGCCTGTCGATGCCGATGCGGCAGCCGACTTGCGTACCTCTTCGGCAATCAACTTCTTGATTTGGTTGTCGAGGTCGCGTTTCTGTTTCTCTTTCTTCGACAGCTGGGCGGAGAGGTTCTTCTCCTTCTGTTTGGAGTCCTTGACCGACTGCTGTTTCTGCCGTTGCTCGGCGGTCAGCTGCTGCTTGTTTTTCTGTTCCTGCTGCAGGAGGTTGCTTTTCTCCTCCTTTTGCCGCTGCAGCTGGAGCGAGACGGAATTGAACTCCCGTTCCCGCTCCGAGATGTAATGTGCTTGCTGCTTGCGATAGCGGCTGTACTCATTGAAGTATTTGAGGCGCAAATAGGACCTGTTGTATTCGGGTGTGTCGAAGAGCAGGACCGCTTTGTCGATGTTATGGTACTCGCGATAGAGGACACGGATGGTTTTGGCATACTCGTTCTTCAAGATGTCGATACGGGTACGCATCACGTTGATGCTGTCTTGGGTGTGGGCAATCTCCTTGTCCAACAGCCCCATCTGGGAATTGATATTGTTGATGAGTTTGGTGCGTTCCTTGATTTTCTTGTCGAGCGTGTTGAGCTGCTGCTGCGTCAGTTTGGTGTTCTTCTTGGTATTGTTGAGCTGCTTGTTGAGATTGCGTATCTCGGCCTCCAAATTGGCCTTCTGCTTTTCCAACTGGGCCTTTGTCTGAGCGCCAGCGTCAAAACTCCCCCCTGCAAAAACCAGCAGGAAGAGCAGGCATCGTAGTATATATTTAATACATTTATAGTTCATTGCAGCAAAAAACAAACACATTTATCAATGTACAAAAGTACAAAGAATGTGGATGCAACCCGAACCATCCGGCCAAAACTTATGCAATTGCCTTTGTTGATAAGTGAACAATATATCATGCCCGATGGAAAAAAAGTCGTTTAGGCCAAAAAAAGATGTATCTTTGCAACAATTCTGTATTTATCCAAAGTTCAACAAACAACTAACAACCAATCAAAACCAACGTCACAATGGTATACAACAGTGGAACAATCACCATGAAGAAGTCAATGATCATCCTTTCCGTCTGCACATTGCTTGGCCTTTGCAGCTGCACATTCGACGCAGGCGACCCCATGACGAAAACCTATGCCATCGAGAATTCCTACACCGCTTTGGAGGTGCATAACGCCTTCGATGTCGTCGTCAGCGACACCGCCACGCAAATCACAATCACGGTTGGCGAGAACGTCTTGCCCTATGTGAATGTAGAAACGAAGGACAACACGCTTACGATTAAACTGAAACTCAACCTCAGTATAGGCAACAACACCATGTCGGTCATCCTGCCCTACAACGCCAGTTTGACAGAAGTCGACCTTTCGGGTGCCTCAAGTTTCCGCTCTACCCATCCCCTCGAAGGACAAGAGGTTAACGTGGATCTATCGGGTGCCTCGGAATGCTACTGCGATATCGCAGCATCAGAGGAAGTCGACATTGACCTTTCCGGCTCCTCCAATTATTACGGCAATGTAACCACACAAAAACTTGAATTGGAAATGAGCGGAGCCTCCGATGCCCAGATAACAGGACAAACCTCCACCCTCGACCTCGACCTCAGCGGTTCAAGCAACTTGGTCGAACAGATTGTCGGCGACCGCTACGGCTTTGCCTGCGACCAATGCACCGGTTCATTGTCGGGTTCCAGCAACGCCTACATCCATTGCGACGGCACCATCAGCGTCAGCCTCTCGGGCAGCAGCGACTTGCACTACACCGGCCGCGCCACCACCAGTGGATGCAGCACAAGCGGTAGCTCGAACATCGTCCACGACGCGTTTTAAAAGGCCGCCCATACACAGAACAAGGCCTGACCTCGATTGGGGTCAGGCCTTGTTGCTTTCTTTTTACCTATTGTATTAATAGACGGAGACCTTCACACCATTAATCTTCATTTTCTGTTTGGCTCCATCGGGACCTTTCTCATAGGGGTACTTTTCGGTAGTTACCATCATTCCACGACAGGTTGACTCTCGTTCCATCTTAATTATATATCGACGACCGTTTCTTTTCACTCTAAGATGCATATTGTTATCCGTATAGCCAATGTATGTCGCCTTGATATCGTATACTCCTTTGGGTATTGTCATCGAGAAATAGCCGTCAAAGTCGGTTTGAGCCATCCAACTGTTGTGTCCACCTCTGCTTTGGGTTGCCGTAACGCTGACAAACGGAATGGAATCACCATTTCTATCGTCAATCACCGTACCCGAGAACACCACGCTGTCGCGTGTCATCTGGGCCATTGCCCCGAAGGACAAAACCATCAACAATGTTCCTATGAGCAATACCTTTTTCATCTGTTTTGCTGTATAAAGTAAAAAAAGCCCCATTGTTTGGGGCTTCTTGGTTGTCCATCGAGGACTCGAACCTCGACTGGCTGATCCAGAGTCAGATGTGCTACCATTACACCAATGGACACTGTTTTCATCTCTTGAAAGCGGTTGCAAAAATACATACATTTTCAATACTGACCAAATATTTTTTTTGCTGTCGGAGCGTTGATGTTGTATTTCTGTCTCTTAAAGGATGATTTTTTTCAAAGAGCGGCCGTCTGTCGTTTGGTTTGTACACTTTTTTTTGTACCACCACAAAGGAATTTCTCCCCTTGGCGATCTACCTTTTCTTCCACCCCAAGGCCACCAACAGGATGGCCACTCCCATGCCCCAAAACACGGGGTCGCCAGGCAACAAGGCCAGCTTGGCCACCAGCATCATCAGGGTGCCGGCCACCATCGAGGCAAGGACATACCCCGTCTTGAAACGGCGAGGAAAGAACAAAGCAGCCAACAAGGGCGCCAATACCGACGACGCTCGCAATCCCAGCGAGAGGAACCCCAAATCGTTGAGGAAAGAGCCCGTGATGGTGGTGGAAAGGGCCACGGCCACCGCCAGCAGCAAGACAATCAGTATGCGCGAGTGCCACAGTCGAGGTTCAGGAACTGCCTTCCGACGACGCATCGACAGCTTTTGTTGCACGGGATGCACCAAATCACGCATCAAAATGGTCGAGGCTCCCAATGTCAATCCCGAGCCGCCACCCACAATGGTGATGAACAGCGTGCCCAGCACCACGCCGCCGAAAAATCCCGGCATATGCTGCGTCACAAAGACGGGGAACGCCTGCACAGAACTTTGGATAACATTCACCCCTTCGGGCAAGTTGGCATTCATCACCTGCAGCTGCTGCAACTCATCGACGGTGATATAATGTGCCCTCATATACATGCCCACCAATGTGCATGCCGCTCCGATAGGCGGGATAAAGAGTGCGCTGAGCAACGCCCCTCTGCATGCCGAACGATCGCTACGTGCCGACCAGATGGCTTGTGCATAGGTCTGGGTGGAGAGCACTCCCAGTATCAACGACAAACAAGAGCCAATGTCTTTCATGGGGCCGCGTGCCAAAAAGTTGCCATACTGATGACGCACCTCCGATTCGGAAGCCAAACGTTGCACTCTGCCCATTGCCGTATCGGTGTGGAGATTGGTGATGGAGTCGACCAATCCGCCGAAGCCATGCCCCAGATGCCACACGGCCACACCCACCACGGTGGCTGAGAGATAGAGCAGCAGCAGCTTCACTATGCCGCCCATGCCTGTGCCCCACAGACCTCCAAAAGCCACATAGACAATCATCAGGCCCATGGCGATGAGTGATGCAGGGAGAAAAGCCATCGAGGGGAAGATGGTGGTCAACAAGGCCGACGAGGCGATGATTTGCGCCATGATGCTGATGAACATGCCGATGACACAAAGACACGACCCCAGCGTCTCGGCCTTCTTGCCATATTCTTTGCCGATGATCTCCATCAGGGTGACGCTGCCGCTGTGTCGCAACGGCTTGACAAAGAAGAGTGCCAGCACCAGCGCTCCCAACGCCGCCCCGATGGTGAACCACCAAGCAGAGACGCCAAAGGCAAAGGCCAGCTGGGCGCTGCCCACCGTCGCCTGACCGCTGATGAGGGTGCCCATCAACGTGCCACACACCATCCACGAGCCCGCCTTTCCTCCTCCATCGGTGAACGCATCGGCCGTGGTGGCCTTGCGTCCTGCCCAAAGCCCCACGGCGATGATGAAGGCAATGGTCAACAAGATACCCGCAATCATGCCCTACTTGTCGTGAAGTGCTTTGGCGATAAAGATAATGCCGTCGATGTTGCGAGGCACCTGCAAGTCGACGAGGCCGCTCTCAATGGCAATGACCTTGCCCTCTCGCACGGCGCGCAACCCGTTGTATGGTGGCATACTGCAGAAAGCGGATGCATCTTCTTTCCGTATCATAATATAATCGGGGTCGGCAACCATCAACGCCTCCAAACTGAAGTTCCATCCTGTGATGCCTTCGGCCACATTGCTGCCGCCAGCCATCTTGATGATATCGTTGATGAAGGTATTGCCTCCAGCGGTGTAGTTGCCTTCCTTGCCATACCCCACCACATAGTATACCGATGGACGCTGGTCGTCAGCGAGATGGCTCACCCCCAACGAGTCGAGCACCGACGTCAGACGTTGCTGCAAACCGGCGTTGAGTTGTTCGGCCTTGTCGGTCATGCCCACCAGTTTGCCCACATTCAGGATGTTTTGGTAGAGATCGTCGAAGCGGGACTTCTCTATCACACAAGCCACCGGCACACCGAGCGACAGCAGATGCTGCACCGTTTTTTCCGGCACCATCGACCCACTGATGACCAGGTCGGGATGGAGCGAGAGAATCTTCTCGATATTCAAGTTGCTGATACCACCAATGCTTTCGATGGCCGACGCTGCTTCGGGATAGAGACAGAAGTCGGTGCGTCCCACCATCCGCTCGTTAGCACCAAGGGCAAAGAGTATTTCTGTGATGGCAGGCGACACCGACACAATACGTTGTGGATGGGCAGGAACCATCACCGAGTCGCCATAATCATCGACAAAGTTCCGCATTCCGTCCCCCAAATCACCATTTCGGGTTTGGCAGCCGACTACACAAAGCATCAATGCAATAACAAACAGCAGATTGAATTTCCTTTTCATATCCATCAAAAAAAACAAAGAAACAAAAAAGGGGCACGAAGCCCCTTTACCATGAAAAAAATACTCTCACATGAATTAGAGAAGCGTTGCCAGTTTAGCAGCCAAGTCACCCACGCGGGTGCTGTAGCCCTTCTCGTTGTCATACCAGGAAACAATCTTCACGAAGTTGCCGTCCATCACCTGGGTCAGCAAGCTGTCGAAGATGGAGCTGCTGGTGTTTTCGATGATGTCGTGGCTGACGATAGGCTCGTCGGTGTATTCCAGAACACCTTTCATAGGACCTTCGGCGGCCTCTTTGATAGCAGCGTTGACTTCCTCCTTGGTGACGTTGCACTTCAGTTCAGCCGTCAGGTCGACAACAGAGCCGTCGGGAGTGGGGACACGCATGGCGAAGCCATCGAGCTTGCCCATCAGTTCGGGGATAACCAAACCGACAGCCTTGGCGGCACCCGACGAAGTGGGGATGATGCTGACAGCAGCGGCACGGGCACGACGGAGGTCGCTATGGGGCTGGTCGAGGATCTTCTGGTCGTTGGTGTAGCTGTGGATGGTGTTCAT
>CAJOQB010000009.1 GCA_905236405.1 uncultured Bacteroidales bacterium | reverse complement strand
GGGGATGGAGAGCTTGTACTGCTTGGTGAACGACTGGTAGCAGATGGGGCACGAGGTGACCAAGAGGTTGGCTCGGCTCTTGACAATCATCTCGGTGTTCTTGCGTCGCAACTCGGCAGCCTGTTGGTAGAAACCTTGCTGCAGCAACGGCTTGCCACAGCAGATGGATGCCTCCTCGTCCATATACCAGTAACGTTGGCCCACGGCGTCGAAAATCTGTTTCATAGCCTGCGGGATGGCCGGCGTTAGGTGCGACATGCAGCCACCGAAGTAGGCCACACGACCGATGGCGTTGAAGGGATGGACCGAATGGAGGTAGTCGTAATTGCCCGTGGTGTCGATGTCCGCCTTGTTCTTGATACGCACTTGCTGACGTATGGTGTTCAGGTCGATGCCCACAGGGCACTCCACCACACAACGGTCGCACATCAGACAGTTCTCGGCCATGGAGTCGCCCTTTTTGACCAAGTCGTGGTTGCGGATGTTCTGCAACATATAGACACCCTGGATGTTGGTGATACCCAACTCCTTGTTGATAGGACAGGCGTCGATGCAGAGGCCGCAACGGGCACAGGCGTTGAGCTCGAACATGGTGTAGCCCGTCTTCCGCTCGGTCGACTCCTGCACTCCCAACTGACGGAAGTAGATGAGGAACGGCTCGGTGAAGATGTGCATATAGCGGGAGAAGGGCATCAGGGCGAAGAAGGTGCCCAACGAGAGCGAGTAGGCCAACCAGCAGCTGTACTCGAAGATGGGGTCGTTCATCCCCATCGACTCCAACATGTTGCCGAACCACTGCACCATGAAACCTCCGTTGTGGTAGATGCTCGAGGTGACCGACTCGCTCAGCAACCGCAACGGGAAGATGCACCACAAGGCCATCTTGGTGACTCGGTCGATGAGCAGATGTCTGGTGGTACGTTTCATACCCAACGGACGGGACCACACCTTTTTGAACATGGCCAGCAAGAGGCCGCTCAACACATAGATGAGCAGGGCGTCCATCAGGTTGGCATAGAAGACGGCTTGGGGAAATATCGTCAGGTTGTCCTCGGTGACAAAGAAGTTGTAGAAAATGGACACCCAGAAAGGATGACCGCCGGGGAAACCCTTGGACGCCTGGATGGCACCCACCACTATCAAGAGAAACCAGCCGAAAGCCAAGCTGCGGTGCATGTAGCCCAACAACTTGTTGTGCTTGGTGATACGCCAATGGAGCAAACTCTCGCGGACGGCCTCCCATATGGCGGGGAGGAACTTCCACGAAAGGATGTTCTTTAAAATGACCTTCTGCTGTAGTTTGTTGAAGTCCTTTATCCATCGCACATACTTGTAGACGGAGAACACCAGCAACAACAACACGCCGATGCAGAAAGGCAGTACAAAAAATTCGAAGTTATTCATTGAGCAGCCTCCTCATTTCTATGACCATCTGTCGGGTGTTGATGCCACGGGGACACACCAGCATACACTTGCCGCACAGCATACAGTTCTTCAGCTGTCGGTCGAGGTCGTCAAGCTGGCCGCGACGAAAGAGTGTCTGCACACGACGGATGTTGAACTCGGTGAACATACCTGCAGAGCATGTGGCGGTACAGCCGCCACAGCCGATACAAACATTGAGCGAAGGAACCCTCTCCAACAACTCGCTGGCTCGCTCCGCTTGGGTGGCATCGAGGTCGAGGATACGGGTGGTGCTGATGGAATATCCAAAGTTTTTCATTGGTCGCCCTCCAGTACTTTATGGCGAAGCTCCATGCCGCCGGTGACCTCGAAAATACGCCGCACCTCGTTGAGATCCTCCTCCGAGATGTCGCGTAGGGCACCGGCACCCTCGCCATGATAGTTGGCGCCCAGCTTGGGGGCAATATCGTCGATATGCTCGTAGTACCACTCCCAGATAGGCCCTTGCTCGGGATGATAGTCGGGGTCGACACGGTCGGGATAGACGCAATAGCCTATCTCCAAGATATTGGAACCGATGCTACGCATCAGCTGACGCTGCTGATTGCCTTTCTCGCTCTCGGCGAAATAGCCCAACTGTTGCGATGCGTTGCGAAGCACATTAATCAACTCGCCAGGCACGTTGCCTCGGGGACAACGGGTTTTGCACGACATGCACTGGCCACAATACCAGATGGTGTCGCCACGCAACAAGGCTTCCAAGTCGCTCTCGTCGCCACGCTGCACGGTGTCGCAGATACGTCGCGGGTCGTACTGGTAGAACTCGGCAGCAGGGCAGACAGCCGTACACATGCCGCAGTTCATGCAAGCTTTGAGACATTCCTTGTAGCGAACATCCTGCTTGATAAAATCGGATAGATTTCCCATAAAGAATAGGTTATTCGAATTTCACCTTGTTCATGCCCATCAGTCGGAAGAAGAGCTTGGGGAATGCCTTCTCACGGTTGCGGGTCAACATGTTGATGAAAATATGGGGACGTTTCATCACCGTCAGCTTGTGGGCCTCGACCAATTCGAGCAGGGTGCCGTCGGGGTCTTCGATGTAGGTGAAATGGCCGCTGGCCTCGCCCATGTCGAAATGGCTGTCGTCCTTGCAACTGTCCACAGTGAAGGGGAATCCCAGTTCGTTGCTCCGCTTCTCCAACTCACGCATGTTGGTGACGTCGAAACAGATTTGGATGAAACCCGGGTCGCCCCAGAAACGACCTTCGTATATCTTGCGGGGGGTGCGGTCTAACGCCTGCACCAACTCGATGGTGCTGTTGCCGAACAAGGGGGCAAAAGCACCACGCCGTGGTTGGGAATGACCCAGCAAGACACGACGGAAACGACCCTCGCCGCCTTTCATAAACTTCATGTCTTCAAACACATCGGTCTTGTCATAGACCACAGTGTCGTAGCCCAACAAGTCACGATAGAGGGGGATGGTCTTGTCGATATCGCTGCAGCCTGTGGTAGCACCACTGATGCCACCGCCGAGGGTATGCTGCTCGATGAAGATGTAGTTGTCTTCGACCACTTGGAAATAGTTGCCCCAAGGATCTTGCACCATGAAGCCTTTCTTGCCGTCGGGCATAGTGCACACCTCGCTCACACGACCCGCGTGTCTCCCTTTGGGAGTGAAAGCACCCGAGGCCATTTTGCCAGCAATCTGCTTGCGGAAAGCATCGGCGTCACGGGTACGCAGTTTGGCACACGTGATACCCAAGTCGCCTGCTTCTATCTCAAAACCACACGGCTGGGGCTTTCGGTCGGAGTATTGCCAAATCTCAAAGCCGCCGCCGCCTTGCAGGTTGACGGCAATGCAAGCATGACGTTTCTGCGGCACACCGCCAGTGTAAGGCAGCATCTTGGCCGCCACAGTGTCGTCTTCAAGGATACGCACATTCATCTGGAACATCTCGATGTACCATTTCCATGCCTCTGTGAAATTCTCGCATCCAACACCTACTTGCTGGATTCCCGAAATCAAATAATTATCTTCCATTATTGTAGAATATATACTATTGGAAGTCACAGCCACAGAATATACCCTACAGTTATGCAACCAGTTATATCACATGACTATGACAGCGGATTGCAACAAAAGTAGACAATCGAAACTATTAAGGGAAATAATTAACATTTAGAGTCTACGTTAAAAGAGACCCTGGCGGTCAAAAGAGTGCCACGATGAGCAGCACCAACACCACGATGCCGTAGACCAGTTTCATGAATGTTCCTGCCAAGAAACCCAAGAAAGAACCAAAGGCGGCACGCATGGCGTTGTCTTTGTTGCCTGCTTGCATCTCACCAATATAGGCTCCTACGAAAGGGCCTCCCAGTATTCCAATGATGCCAAAGGGGCCGAGGGTGATACCCAACAAGGGGAGCACCAACACCGAGACCACCAAACCCCAGGTGCTGCCTTTGGCTCCCGCCTTGGTGCCACCAAACTTGGTGGTACCCCAGATAGGCACCACATAATCAAGCACTGTGATGATGGCTGCCACAATGGCAAAAACAACCAGCATGGTGGTGCTGAACCCTTCGAGAGCCGAAAAATTGAGCATCAACATCGCCACCCAACTGATAGGAGGACCGGGGAGACCCGGCACTATCGACCCTACAATGCCCACGATGGCACACAATACAGCAATGATTATAAACACAGTACTCATAATTGCATCTTTGTTTTGTCGATGCAAAAATAAGAAATTATCGATATTTCCTAAGGAAAAACATTCTCGATGGATTGAATATACAATATCCGACTGTCAACAACGTTATTGCAAAAAAATATCAGACAATGAAAGTGCTGCTTACAGGTGCCAACGGTTTATTGGGTCAAAATGTGCTGCGTCAACTGCTGAACGAAAATCATGAGGTGGTTGCTTTGGTAAGACGTGCTTCGTCACTGCAACAGTTTGATAACATGGTCATAAAAGAAGGCTCGTTCATTGAAGCAGACATCCTGCGTGAGGCAGCCAAAGGATGCGACGCCATTGTGAATGTGGCCGGCACCACCGATATGAGCCTGTTGAGCTATGGCGACTATCTTCCTGTCAACAAAAACGGTGTCGAGGTCATCCTTCAGATAATGGAAGAGCATGGAATCAAACGGTTGGTGCATGTCAGCACAGCCAACACCATTGGATATGGCTCGCCCGACCAACCTGCCGATGAAGAGGCGGAGATGACGGAGCCCTTCCGCCAATCGTTCTACGCACGCAGCAAGGCCGAAGGGGAGCAACTGTTGCATTGGGAAACCACCGAACATCCAGACTGGCACATCGTTATCGTCAACCCCGGATTTATGATCGGCCCCTATGACACCAAACCGAGCAGCGGACAGTTGCTCGACGCTGCCTATGGTCGTAAAAGGATGGTCTGCCCGAGTGGCGGTAAAAGCTTTGTTTATGTGAAAGATGCCGCCGTTGCCATTGTTAACGCATTGACCATGGGACGCAACGGCGAGAACTACCTTCTGACTGGTAAAAGCATCTCATTGCATGACTTTTATGTGTTGCAGGCTTCGCTCTGTGGCTACAAACAGCAGGTGATGGTATTGCCCGATTGGTTGGTGCTGGCAGCAGGATATGTGGGCGACCTGCTTCAGATGTTGAAAATCAAGACCCAACTATGCACAAGGAATGTGCGGCAACTGCTTGTCAACGAGTATTACAGCAACCTAAAGGCTCGACAAGAACTACTGATGCCCCAGACGCCTATCGAAGAGGCCATCCGAGCCTACTTCGACTGGAAGGCCCAAAAGAAGGAAACGTCAATAAATTAAAAATACACAGTAACAAAACTGTCTAATTAAAATTATTTGCTACTTTTGTCTGTTTAACTATTGTACTTGTTGTTGCTGCAACAAGTTCATAATGTTTCATCAACGTATTTAAATTATATAATTATAATAATGAAAAAAGTCATTCTTCCCCTCATGATAACCCTTTTGGGTCTCAATCTGCTCTGCAGCTGCGACTCGGGGAATACGGAAAAGCCATCGGGCAAGAGAAGTTCGTCGGGCAAGACCCTCGAACTGATGATTGTCACCGACAAAGAGACCTATAAAGGGGATGTAGCCCGTGTGGTCGACTCGCTCTTCTTCAGTCAACGGCTGGGTCAGTTGCGTCCCGACCCGATGTTCAGCAGAGTCATGATACCTCCGGCATCGTACTATGAGCAGGATATGTTCCGTGTGCATCGCAATATCATCATCATCGACATCAAACCCGACAACCCCAACAAAGTGTATCGCCACATCGACGAATGGTCTTCACCACAAGTGGTTTATGACTTTGTCGCCAAAGACGCGGCCTCGTTCGACTCGATGATGTGTCGTTGCTATGCCAAGATGTTGGACGACATGTACAACGCTGAGCATCTCCGCGTTCAAAAAGCGTTCATGGATATGTCCAACCCCGAGCTGATGAAGAAGATAGAGAAACATTTCGGTTTCCACCTCACCTTCTCGAAGGAGTTTGACATCTACAAGATGACCGAAGACTTTGCCTGGGTAATGAAACGCACCAAAGACTATGATATCAGTGTGTTGATTAAGAAAGAGCCCTACCGTTCGCAAGCATCCTTCGACAAGGAAATCATCCTCAACGGCCTCAACGCCATGTGCAAGGAACACGTCCCCGGTCCCGCCGAAGGAAGCTATATGGGACTGGAACGGAAAGAGTTTCCCATCGAATACAACAAGGTGACATTGGCAGGACAGTACTGCGTGGAGACACGTGGCTTGTGGCGTACCTTTGGCGACATCATGGGTGGCCCCTATGTCAGCTACACCCTCACAAGTCCTGATAACAAATACCTTATCACCCTGATGGGTTTTGTTTACAGTCCCCGCACCGATGTGCCGCAATACAACCACCGCGACTTCTTGATGCAGTGCGAAGCCATCTGTTACTCACTCAGATTTCTCGAAGAAAAAGAATAGTCTTCTGCAAACCTCCCTATCCCCATGAAATCAATCCGTTTAGTGCTACTGACCGTTCTCTTCCTGCTGGCCTCGATGCCAGCATGGGGACAGAATGCCCTTCAACGCAGCGAGATAGGGTTCAACATGGGAGGGATGAACTATCTGGGCGACCTCAACGACCAGAGTATGCTGGGCAAGATGAACATGGCTTGGGGCATACAGTACCGCTACACCTTCGACAACCGCTGGTCGATGCGATTCGACTATGCACAGGGACACGTGGAGGGTGGCAATCCCGATGCCATCGCTTGGCGCAACCTGAACTTCCGCAGTCCCATCCACGAGGTGTCGATGCGTGCCGAGTTCACCTTTGTTCCCTTTGGGCTGGACGGAGTGAGCTATAAGTGGACTCCCTATATCTTTGGCGGACTGGGTCTGTTCCACTTCAACCCCATGACGCAATACACCGACCCTTTGACGGGCGAGACCCAATGGTACAATCTGCAACCGTTAGGCACCGAGGGGCAGGGCACCATGGAGTACCTTGACCGCAGCCCCTACTCGCTCAACGAGTTGATGCTCCCCTTCGGGTTGGGCTTCCGCTTCAAGCCAAGCAAACTGTTCTGCTTCAGCATCGAATACGGTTTTCGGAAGACATGGACCGACTACCTCGACGATTGCAGCCTCACCTATGTGGGCAGCGAATTGCTTAACCAATATCATCCCGGTGGTGTGAGTGCCGCCGTGGCCGACCGTTCGGAGACTGCCAACCTGCCAGGCGTAATGCGTGGCGACGACAGTCTCGACGACTGGTACGCCTATCTTAACTTCAGCGTTACTCTCCGACTCGACAAAATGCTGTGGTGGGTCGGGAAGAAGAAATGCGACCCCGAAAGATAACAACGTAAACAACAACCATATGAAAACATTGCAGGATGTAGACAAAACCCGAGTGCCACGCCATGTGGCCATCATCATGGACGGCAACGGACGTTGGGCCAAAGCCAAGCTACAACGTCGTATCTATGGCCACCAACATGCCATGCAGGCTGTCCATGAAGCCACCGAGGCCGCTGCCGAACTGGGCTGCGAATACCTTACCGTCTATGCTTTCAGCACCGAGAATTGGAACCGTCCGCAAGAGGAGGTGGAAGGTCTGATGGAGCTGCTTATCAAAGCCGTCATCGAAGAGACCCCTACCATGATGAAGAACAATGTCCGCTTGGAAACCATCGGCGACACCAGCCGTATCCCCAAACGTTCGCTCGACTATCTGAACCGTGCCATCGAAGAGACTTCCAAAAACACCGGTCTCTGTATGATTTTGGCCCTCAGCTACAGCAGTCGCTGGGAAATTGCCGAAGCGCTGAAAGGCATCATTGCCGATGCCCAAAAGGGTCTCATCACCCCCGACCAAGTGACCGAGGAGACCATCCGCCCCTACCTTGCCACTCGCAACTACCCCGACCCCGACCTGCTAATCCGTACCGGCGGAGAGCTGCGCACCAGCAACTTCCTGCAGTGGCAGATGGCATATACAGAATTCTATTTCAGCGATATGCTGTGGCCCGATTTCCGCAAACCCGACTTCTACGAAGCCATCTGCGAGTACCAACGACGCCAACGTCGGTTTGGCAAGACGGGCGACCAAGTGGAGGCAGAGAACCAACAATCTTAAGTTTCAGACCCTAAGCCACACAATAATAATAACGAAAGTGAGTTATTAACGCATTATGCCATCCAATGTCTTGTCTCAAGAACTCCAAGAACTATAGAATGAGAACGATAACAAGAATATTAATCCTACCAATCTTCCTCTTGACGATGATGCCAGTGCAGTCTGTCGCCCAAGTGGTGGTAGGCAACAACAGTACCATTGACATCGACTATCTGACCCCCAAGCAATACGAGATTGGCGGTATCACTTTTGAAGGTGCCGACAATTTCGACCCACGTATGGTGCTTCTGATAGCCGGCTTGCAGGTGGGTGACAAGATTCCCGTGCCTGGCGACCGTATCTCGGTGGCTATCGACAACCTGTGGAAACAAGGCATGTTCGAAGACGTACAGATTGTTGCCACACGCATTGTCGGCAATTCTATTTTCCTTAAAATCATTCTTCGCGAACGTCCCAAGATGAGTTCGTTCGCATTGCGCGGTGTCAAAGGCGACGACCAAAAGAAACTGCGTGAAGACCTGCACATCACTGTCGGCGATGTGGTCACCGAGAACTTCCTCACCACCTCAACCAATATCATCCGTAGCCACTATCTTGAAAAAGGCTACAGCAATGTAGAGGTGACTACCACCACCAAGCCCGACACCACCAACGGCAAGAAGAACATGGTGACGGTGGACTTCCAAATCAAGATAGGCAAACGTGTCAAAATTGACTCGCTCCTCTTCGAGGGCAACAACGAAGCCAAGTACCGCGGCCCATTGGCCAAAGACATCCCTGTTCTGAAGAACATCACGGTCAACAAGAAATCGCCCACCCGCACCAACAAACTCATCCGCAAGATGAAGAAGACCCACGATGTTCACTATGGCAAACACCTCTACTTCTGGACCAAAGGCTTCTGGTCGCGTTCCAAATACCGTGAGGCCGACTTCAACGACGACCTTGTCAACCTCATCAACTATTACAACGAACTGGGCTATCGCGACGCACGTGTCATAAGAGACACCGTGTGGAATGTCCCTGCTGACGAACTCAACATCAGCCAGAAGAAGAAGCAGAAACAAGACCGAATGAAGGTGAAAGTGTCCATCCACGAGGGCAACAAGTTCTATTTCCGCAACATCACCTTCTCTGGCAACACGGTATATTCCTCCGATTTCCTCTCCAAACAGCTGCGTATCAACAAGGGCGACCCCTACAACAGGACACAGCTCGAGCAGAACATCACCTATAATCCCAGTGGCACCGACATCTCGTCGCTCTATATGGACAACGGCTACATCTTCTTCCGTGCCACTCCCGTTGAGGTATTGGTCGAGAACGACTCCATCGACATCGAAATCCGTATTGTCGAAGACAAACAGGCCCGCATACGCAACGTCATCATCGAGGGCAACACCGTCACCAACGACAACATCATCTATCGCGAACTCTATACCCGCCCGGGCGACCTCTTCTCACGCGACGCCCTGATTCGTTCGCGTCGCGAGCTGGTCACACTGGGCTACTTCAAGGAAGAGACCCTCATGCCCGAACCCAAGCCCAACGCCAAGGACGGCACCGTCGACATCATCTATCATGTGGAAGAGGGCAACACCAGCCAGATACAGGCACAGGTGGGTATCGCCAGTGGACTGGTGATGGGCACCATATCATTCCAGTTGAAGAACTTCTCGTTCAAACGTATGTTCGACAAATCGGCTTGGAACCCCATCCCGGGAGGCGACGGCCAGATGTTAGGCATCAGCGTCTCTTCCAGCGGATACTACCTGTCGGGAGGATTCAACTTCACCGAGCCTTGGTTAGGTGGCAAGCGGCCTCAGTCGTTCTCCGTTATGGTTAACGACCTGTTTAGCAGCAACGGATTCTCCTATGACAAAGACGATTCCAAATACTACAGCATGAACATCCTTCAGGCAGCTGTCTCTTTGGGCAGACGTCTGAAATGGCCCGACGACTATTTCTCGATGAGCCAAACCCTCAGTTTCAAACACTACACCCTCAACAACTACGGTTATCTCAATACCGGCTATACCGACGGCACATCGAACGAACTGGCCTACAGCTTTGTCATTGCACGCAACTCGTTCGACAACCCCGTCTATACCCGCAACGGATCGGACATCTCGCTGCAAGTGGCAGCCACTCCTCCCTACTCGCTCTTCACAGGCAAAGACTACGCCGGTCTCGAAGCGACCGAGCGCTACAAATGGATTGAATACTACAAGTTCAACCTGCGTGGAAGCTGGATAACCAACCTCATTGGCGACGTGACCCTCTGTGCCCGATTCCGCTTCGGCTATATGGGCTATTACAACAATGACATAGGACTCTCGCCCTTCGGACGCTACTATATGGGTGGCAACGGATTGCAGGTATACGCCTATGACGGACGCGAAGTGATACCCATGCGAGGCTACACTGACAACTCCATCAGTCCCCAAGGCGGTGCCTCCATCTTCGACCGTTTCACCCTCGAAATACGCCAGCCCATCATCGAGTCCAATTCCTCCACCATCTGGGTGCTGGGCTTTGCCGAAGCAGGCAACGCTTGGGCCGACATCCGCGAGTTCAACCCCTTCCATTCCTACAATTCGGCTGGTATCGGTGTCCGCATGATGGTGCCCATGTTGGGCGGTCTTATCGGTTTCGACTGGGGCTACGGATTCGACGGCAAAGGCAGCATCGGTGGCAGCCAGTTCCAGTTCAGCATCAACCAATCCATCGACTAACAACAAACAAACATAAAACCTATGATTAAGAAATGGTTTCTGATGGCAACAATGCTTGTGGGGCTCAGTTTCGGAGCCTTCGCACAGAAGTATGCCAGCGTCAACACCGAATACATCATGAAGAATATCCCCGACTACGCCCAAGCACTTGCCCAGCTCGAGAAACAATCGTCCGACTGGCAGAAAGAACTTGAGGCCAAGTTCGCCGAAATCGACAAGATGTACAAGACCTATCAGCAAGAGGCTTACCTACTGCCCGACAACCTGAAACGCAAACGCGAAGAAGAAATTATTGCCAAGGAAAAAGAGGTGAAAGAACTCCAACGCAAACGTTTCGGTGCCGACGGCGACTTGGACAAGAAACGTCAGGAACTCCTCAAACCCATCCAAGAGAAAGTCTACAACGCCATCGAACGCATTGCCAACGAAAAGAATTATGCCTTTGTCTTCGACAAATCGGCATCGAATACCGTCCTCTTCGCCAGCTCGCGTTATGACATCAGCGACGACGTGCTCGAGATGCTCGGCTACTCCTCTTCCAATCCTGCCGACAATACGCCCACGCCGGCTGCCAACAGCGACAAGAAGAAGAGCGACCGCATCACCAATCCCGAGATGAAGAAGCCCTACTAAACACCTTATATTATATACCGAAATAATAAATCAAAGAACAAAATAAACATCACAAGAAAAATGAAAAAGACATTAATCGTATTGTTTGTCGCCCTGTTTGCTTTCGCAGGTAGTTCCTTTGCACAGGGAAAGGTTAAACTGGGACACATCAACTCCACCGACCTGATGGAAATCATGCCAGGTCGCGACTCCGCTCAGGCTGTTCTGCAAAAGGAAGCCACCGAGGCCGAAGAGCACATCTCCCTTATGCAACAAGAACTCGAAGCCAAATACAACCGCTACCAAGAGCGTCAGGAAGGCTGGAGCCAGCAAATCCGCGAATCTGAGATGAACCAGATTCAGGATATGAACAAACGCATCTACGAGTATCAACAGAGCGCTCAGAAGCAACTGCAAGACCGCCAAGAAGAACTCTTCAAACCCATCGTCGACCGTGCCAAAGCAGCCATCGCCGAAGTGGCCAAAGAGAACGGCTACTCCTACATCTTCGACTCGGCTGTCGGAGCGCTGCTTTATCAAGAGGACAGCGACGATATCCTCCCCTTGGTCAAGAAGAAACTGGGGCTGAAATAATCCTTTGTCCCTTTATAACAAAACCTCGAGAGGGTGGCCGCAACAACTGTGGCCACCCTCTCTTCTTTTTGTCTATGATTGTCGGTAGAAGGATTACATCGACTTCACCTTGCGTGACAGCGAGGCACACAATCCTGGGAAGAACCGCTTGATGTGGGCCATCAGCAACTCCTTGCTGCCCACCAGCACCTCGCGTTTCTTTCGGTAGACGGCTTTGACAATCTTGTTGGCCGCCTGTTGCGGAGTGACACCACCCGCCTGACCGGCATCCATCTTGCCATGCTGGCGACCGTCTTTCTCGAGAGCATACAGCGATATCTTGGTCTGCACTCTGCCAGGGCAGATGATGGTGACACGGATGTTGTCCTTGTAGTTCTCGGCCTGTATGGTCTCGAAGAAACCATACAACGCATGTTTGGCACTGGAGTAGGCGCAACGCATCGGGAAACCAAAGAGGCCGGCGATGCTGGTGGTCACCACCAACTGACCGCCGCCACGGGCAATCATCTTGGGAAGAATGACCTTGGTCATGATGACGGGCGCAAAATAGTCGATGTCCATCACCTTGTAGATGACACTCATCTCGGTCTCGACCGTAGTGCCGCGTTGTGAGATGCCAGCGTTGTTGTAGAAGATGTCGATGCCACCGAAGATGTCCCATGCACGATTGGCCAACTCCTCCAAAGCATCGAGCTGCGAGAGGTCGAAGGGCAAAGCAGCAGCATCGGGAGCGCCGAGGCTTTTGCATTTAGCCACCACGTTCTCCAACAGGTCAGATTCAAGAGCGGTCACAATGACCTTGGCTCCCTCTTCGGCAAAACGATAGGCCGTCGCCTCGCCGATACCCGACGAGGCTCCTGTTATCCAGACGGTCTTGTTCTGAAACTTCATCTTTTTCATTCTATGTTATTTCATTCGCACACCAGTTGCTTGAACCACTGTGCACGGTCGCAGCCTTCGCCGGTGTTCAGCACCACACGGTCGCCGTTGCGGATGGCACCCTGTTTGAGTGCCTCGTAGAAACCAGCATAGCACACCATGGCGGCAGGACCCATCAGGATGCCACGCTGCTTCATCATCTCCTTGCCGTATTCGGGCAGTTCAGCCTCCTTGACCCTTACAAAGGTGCCGCCACTCTCACGCACCATCGGTGCCACCAACGGGTACATGCCCGGGTTGGCAGCCGTCAGGATGGCGATACGGGTGGTGACGTTTTGCAGCGCCTCGAAGTCGTGTTCATAGCCCTCGGGGAAATGGTTGGCCACCGCTTTCTCCCAAGCACGCACCATGGGGTCGCAGAGGTCTTGTTGGGCCAGCACCATGCGAGGCATCTTGGCTTCGGGCATCACACGACGCAAGTCGCGGAGTCCTTTCTCCAAGGCGATGGGGCCGGTGCCGCCGGCCACAGCCTGCATGAAGACGTCGGGCATGCCGCCCAGCTGACGCAGAAACTCGAAGACCATCGTACGTTTGGCCTCGACACGCAGCGGGTCGATGTTGCCCGCAGATATCATCACATGCTCTTGCTCGTGGAAATCGGCAGCCTCCTTCTTGGCAGCACCGTAGTTGCCTTCGGAAACATGCAACGGCTGGCCCTGCTGTTGGATAAAGCGGACCGAAGCCTC
>CAJOQB010000008.1 GCA_905236405.1 uncultured Bacteroidales bacterium | reverse complement strand
TGGAGCGGCAACGGTGAAGTGTATGTCGGGGTTGGTTTGGGCATACGATTTCAAGACGGGCACCAGGATGGCCACGTCGCCGAGGGCGGAGAGGCGTATGACCAGGATATGCTTCACTTCTTGTAGAGCGAAGGATTGAGTGACGGGTCGTTGTACATCTTCATCTGCCTGTAGAGCTTCATGCGACGGCGGCCGGCGGCCAGGTCGTCAAGAAGGCTGTCGATGGCCTCGGTAAGGTCGGCACGTTGGACGAGGAGGGTGTCGAGTTTTGCCTGGCACTTGGCACGATGGGCTTCGTCGCCACGGTGTGCTTCAATATCAAAGTGATATATCTTGAGGGCAAGGATGGAGAGGCGGTCGATAGCCCAAGCGGGTGTCTCGGTGTTGAGTTTGGCATCGGGCTGTGGAGCCACGTTGCCAAAGGTGGCCATATAGTGGTCGTCGATGCGCTCCACGAGGTCGGTACGGTGCTGATTGCTACGGTCGATACGACGTTTGAGCTGTAGGGCATAGACGGGGTCCACATCATCGGGACGCACCAAGTCTTCGAGGTGCCATTGTACGGTATCTACCCACGACTTTTCCCACAGCAGGGCTTCATAGGAACCTGTCGGATAGGGGTTGGCGAGTATGGCGTCTACAGAGTCAGTCTTATGGTATTCAGTTACTTGTTGCTCAAAGAGCTTGTATAAATCCATTGCTTTCATGCTGCAAAGGTACGAAATGTTTTTGATATGGGGAAATTAGAATACGTGTCCGAGGTTGATGAGGAAGTAGGGGTGATTGGTGCGGTTGGAGTAGCCGAGGCGTGCGTCGACGGGGCCGAAAAGGGTATGGTAGCTGTAGCCGGCCTGTATGCCGTAAAGAATTGGTTCGGAGAGGAGTTGGTGGAAATGGTCGGCAGTGGCGGCAACGGCTCCTCTAAGGAGGATGTAGTGGTTGCTAAGTATGCGGTATTGTGCCTGGAGTTGGATGGCGAACAGTTGGTTTCCAACATTCTCCATGTGCCCGACACCGGCAAAGGGCATCTGCTGCTCGACAGTGTGACCGAACCATTCGCCGACGAGGGCGTTGCGGAAGGCCAGCGGGATATCTTCGCCGAGAAGGAGACGAGAGTAAAGCAGGGGTTGCAATGTGAAGCGTCGGGAAGGGGAGAGGTTGATGCGGAAATGGGCGCTGATGTCATTGATACCGACATGGTCGTTGAAGCCGATGAGGTTGGTGGTGCGGTAGAAGTAGGCGGCGTGGAAACGGATACCCCGAGAGGGGAAATACCAATGGTTTTCGGTGTTGAGGTCGACGCTGGCGTGGTAGGAGAAGTAGTGCTGGTCGGTAATGACGGGGGTAGCGCCGTTGTAGGAAAGCAGGTGGCCGTAGTAGTCGAAATAATCCCAACGGAGGCCAGCATGAATAAGGTAGTTGCGCAAGCGCAGGTCAAGCGGTGTAAATGAGCCGGTATGTTGGTGATAGCGTATGTTGTAGGTACGGAGACCGCCGGTATAGATGTCGATGTCGTTGTTGTGGAAGGTGTAGGAAATGGTGGGGGCAAAACCGATGCGGCGGGTGAGGATTGAGTATTCCGCTCGCGCCATAATGCGACGGCCGAGACGGAGCGTGCCGCTCAGACCCATGGGAATGGCTGTACGCAGGGGCAGTTTTCCGTTAATCTGGAGGGCACCCATCTCTTCGGTGTCGAAGCGGAAGCCAATGCTGGCGATGGGCGAGGTGGGGAGTTTGAGCGAAGTGGAAGCCTGTGGGTATTCCAGGTCGCGTGGTGCAAGTTGTGAGTAATGCGTCGGGTAATGATAGTCTTCGCGAGGGCATCTGGCGGCTATCTGCTGAAGCTCTTGAAGATGTGCGCGAGCCTCGCGGTCGCCGCGTGCAAGGAGGCTGTCGATGGCGGTGGGGGTGAAGGATGCGGCACTGTATCCATGTACATCTACCTGCATAAACACATCGCTCATCTCCACATTCTCCGTGTATTTGTTCTTGGTGTTGATGTCGATAATTTGCATCATCACCGTGGCGGCGTCGCCTATTTCGTCGGCTTTAAGAGGGTCGCCTTGGACGCTGACGCCGATGATGATGTCGGCACCCATCTTGCGGGCCAGATCGGCAGGGTAGTTGTTGCGGAGGCCGCCATCGACAAGCACCATATCACCCATACGCACGGGAGTGAAGACTCCCGGGATGGCCATCGAGGCACGCATGGCACGGACGAGGCTGCCACTGCGGAAGTCGACTTCGGTATTAGTGACGAGGTCGGTGGCTACGCAGGCGAAGGGAATGGGAAGGCTGTCGAAACTGATGCTGTCGAGATAACCGGCGCAGAGTTTTCGAAAGAGGCGGTTAAGGTTGCGTCCACGGATGAGTCCACCCGATTCGGGACGCTGGCTGCTGAGGCCTCGGATGATGGCGTAGGTGTTCTGCTCCTCGCGCTGCCGGAGGGTGAGGTCGGCGGGGTCGGTGCGG
>CAJOQB010000007.1 GCA_905236405.1 uncultured Bacteroidales bacterium | reverse complement strand
TCCTCGACAGCGTCGTCGGTGTTCTTGGCGGTGGTGAGGGTGTGGTTGATCTTCACATCCTTGAGCTTGATGGTGCAGACGATGTCGCCGGCACAAGCTTTCTCGACACGCTGACGGTCTTTGCCGCTGCATACGAGCACCTGGCTGACACGCTCCTTGCTTTGGTTGCAGGCGTTGATGACATCCTGAGCCTCGGAGAGTTCGCCGTCGAAGACACGCAGATAGGTAAGTTCACCGAGATTCTTGTCTTTGGCGCTCTTGAATGCGAAAGCAACGGTGGGGTTGCCATTGTCGCACTTCAGCTCTTTGCCACCTTTGGTCTTCTTGGCATCGGCCACCTCGTTGGGGGCGGGGACGTTCTGGCAGATGAATTCGAGCAGACGGTTGACACCGAAGTTCTCTTTGGCGCTGGTGCAGAGGATGGGGAAAAGGTCACGCTTGTCGATGGCGAGTTTCAGAGCTTTGGTGAGTTCCTCGGGAGTGAGATCGCCATTCTCGAAGTATTTCTCCATGAGGGCGTCGTCGGCAGCGGCAGCCTCCTCAACGAGGGCCATACGCATTTCCTCTGCCTTGTCGGCATGCTCGGCGGGGATATCGGATTCGGTCATCTTGCCATCGGTGAAGGTGTACATCTTGTTGGCAACGATGTCAACCACCTGGTTGAAACCCATACCGGCGTTGGTGGGGAACTGGAGGACGGTGCACTTGCCACCGAAGAAATCTTTCAACTGGCTGACACTTTCATCGAAGTTGGCCTTCTCGGCATCGAGATGGTTGACCACGAAAATCATGGGAGTGTCGAGTTTGGCGGCATAGCGGTTGGCAATCTCGGTACCCACCTCGACGCCACTCTGTGCGTTGACAACCACGACGGCAGCTTCGACCACATTGAGAGCCGAAACAAGCTCGCCCTGATAGTCGGCGAAGCCAGGGACATCAAGGATGTTGATCTTCTTGCCACCGAACTCGGTGTACATAAGGGTGGTCTCAACGCTATATTTGCGGTCGAGCTCGATGTCGCGATAGTCGCTAATGGTGTTCTTGTTGTCCACGCTGCCGCGACGGTTGATGAGTCCGCCACAGAAAGCCATAGCCTCAGCCATAGAGGTCTTACCCGATTTGGCACCACCTACGAGGGCGATGTTGCGGATGTCGGAAGTCTGATAAATTTTCATTGTACAATATAACTTATTTATTCTTTATTTTTATACACGTTAAGAAGAATGCACCGTTTTTGAGGTTGATTTCAAAACAGCGGAACAATCCTACCAATTATCTTTCAACTTTTTAGACAACAAACATCACCTTTTGCGTCTAATTAATTGAGCGGCAAATATACAACTTTTTTTCTTTTTCGAAGCGACCAAACCCATTTACAAGTTTTTTTATACCTTTGCATTTCATTTGTTCCGTATACGGACTTGTTGTTTTTCGGAGTTTCCTTCTCACTTTCAACGGTCTTTGCGGATGCAAAAACGATAATCAAGAACGCCAAACTATGGGAGTAATCGCCAAACAGAGCATCAAAGGGGCACTGGCCAATTATATCGGCATCGCCATCGGGTTCGTCACTACATTCTTTGTGGTGACCGATTGTTTGACGCGCGAAGAGCTGGGTCTTACCCGCGTTTTGGTCGATGCCGCCCTGCTTTTCTCGGGGTTGGCTCAGCTGGGTACCAATGCCAGCATCATCCGCTACTACCCCTACTTCAAAGACTCCGAGCATCGTGACCACGGATTCTTTGGTTGGACGCTTCTGCTTCCTTTCATCGGGTTCAGCCTTTTCGCCATACTGTTTCTGGTATTCAAAGACCCCATCATGGGCATCTATTCCAAAGAGTCTCCTCTTGTTGTCGACTATTTCTATCTCGTCCTCCCCTTCACCTTTTTCGCCCTATATCTTACCGTCTTCGAAACCAACTGTAGCGTCTTGATGCACATCACCGTGCCGAAGGCGGTACGGGAATGCGGAATCCGGCTGCTGAATCTTGTTGCCTACCTCTTATATGGCCACGACATCATCTCGTTCGACCTTTTCGTGGTGTTCTTCTGTTCGTCGTATGCATTGGCCGCTTTGGTCGACTTTCTATACCTGCTGTCGTTGGAACGCATATCGTTCAAAATCGACCGGCATTTCGTCTCGCGACGCTTGCTAAAACAAATCGTTCTCTACACGCTTTTCATGACGGCCACCATCCTGGCTGGCAACATACCTCTTATCAACTCGCTCTTCCTTGGAGCCAAAACAGGGCTTACCCTTGCCGGAGTGTACACCATTGCTTCCTATATTGCCAACATTGTCGAAGTGCCCTATCGTTCTTTGGGAGCCATCTCGCAACCCATGATTTCACAGGCGGTAAAGGAAAACAACTGGCGTGAGGTGAACCGCTTGGGACAGCAAGTATCGTTACACCAACTGCTTGTCGCCTGTCTGATATTCTTCTTCATTTGGATTAACCTCGACGCCCTCTTCACCCTCATTCCTCATGGCGACGAATATCGTGGCGGTATGGGCGTTGTCTTTTTCTTGGGATTGGCCAAGATTGTCAACTCCTCCTTCTCCATCGGCACCAACATCCTGAATTTCTCCAACCGTTACCCTGTGTCGTTGGTGTTCATCACGGTTCTCACCGTGAGTGCCATCGTTTTCAACAACGAGCTGATACCCTTGTGGGGAGTCAACGGGTCGGCATGTGCCACCCTCTTCTCCTATCTCATCTATTTCCTTCTGCTATTGTCCTACCTCTATTTCCGTTTAAAAGTAAGCATTTTTTCCTCTCCACAAATCAAGGTGGTGCTCTTCATTTGTGTGCTTTTTGCCGTCAACGCCCTTTGGGGATGGGGTGTAACACCGCTGTTTGGCGGACATCACGTCTTCATCGACGCTCTGTGCCGCAGCCTCCTGTTCCTCGTTGTCGTTCCCGTTGCCGTCTATCACCTTCACTTTTCCATTCCCATCAACCAGATGATGGACAAGCTGGTTTCACGGCTACGAAAGAAATAAATCCTCTCTCCCCTACCGCAGCGCTGCCTCTATAGCCATATGATAGAGTTCTGTCGGCGTGATACCGACGGCATGTGCCTCTTTGGGGACAATACTCTCTGGCGACTGTCCAGGAATGGTGTTGACCTCCATGAAATAGAGTTCCGATTTCTCCACATCATATAGATAGTCAAAACGGACGATACCTTCACAGTTGAGCATATCGTACAGTTTAGAGGAAATCTCTTGAATCTCCTTGCTGACGGATTCCTCCACCTGTGCAGGAGTGACCTCGTTGGAGAAACCATTATACTTGGCATCATAGTCGAAAAACTCATGTCCTCCTGTGGGGATAATCTCCGTGACGGGGAACACATATTTCTTGTCTTTCGCACGGAACACACCGCAGTCGAACTCGCGACCTTTGATAAATTGTTCCACCAAAACCTCCTTGTCTTCTGTAAACGCTTCACGAATGGCTGGCTCAAGCTGCTCAAGGCTCTTCACCTTGGTGGTGGCCACACTACTGCCCCCTGCCGCTGGCTTGACAAAGAGGGGGAGTCCCAATGTGTCGACCATCTGTTGACAGTCGTAAGGTTGTTTCTCGAAGAGGTGGAAAGAACGAGCCACCTTTATCACACCAAACTCGCGTACCACAGCGTTGCAGTAGGCTTTGTTGAAAGTGAGTGCCGATGTGTAAAAACCACAGGTGGTATAAGGAATCCCCAACATATCGAAATAGCCTTGCAACACACCATTCTCGCCAGGATTGCCGTGAATGAGGATAAAGGCCAAGTCGAACCGAACCGTCTCCCCTCCCATATGAAGGGTGAAATCGGCACGGTCGAGCGGCAACTCGCAGTCGTTGTCGTCAAGACCAAACCAGCGGTCACGTTCCACCACCACACGATAACGGTTATAGAGGTCAGCGTTGATGCATTGATACACTTGGGTGCCACTCATAATGGAGATGTCGTGTTCGCCAGAGTAGCCACCCATCACGATGGCAATATTCTTTTTCATTGTATATGATTGTTTTTTATTTCGTTTCTCAATTCTGTCAGTTTGGCTTCAAAACACCGGTATTCGTCGCTGTCCGTATTGATAGGGCGATGCGACTCCATATTGTGAAGCATCTGGTATTGTCCGAGGAGGCGTTGTGTATCTTTATCGGCACAAGACTCTATCAGTCGTTCAAAGATGATTCGCTGCGCCAAAGGAGTGGGATGCAGCAGGTCGTCAGCATAGAAGCGATAGTCGCGAAGCTCGTCCATCACAATCTCGTATGCAGGGAAATAGAAGCATTGCTTGGGGTAGCGTTGCACCAACTCGTCGACCGCCAGCAACAGCACCGCCTTACCCAATTGGCTGCCGTGTGCGCCATAGGCCCAATGACGAATGGGGCTTATGGTAAACAGCACCTGTATACGATACTGTTGCAACCGCTCTATCAACGGCACAAAAGCATCGACAACAGCAGCAGGAGTAGCTTGATGGAGGTCAAAACAGGAGGCGGGCATCTTGTGACAGTTGGCCACCACATAATCGGTGTCATGCAACGTATAATAATGAGCATCACCCAGGGTGACAATCAACTGACAACCCCTTTCCATCAACTCATGCGTCCGTTGTTGCGACTGCATACAACTGTTGACCACCTGTTGAGCGTCGCTATTGGAAAACGAACCATGATGCAACCACGAATGCCACAAACCATGATGACAAACCATATCGTCGTTGCCTAACGGTTGGAGGGTGAGACACCGATGCAGACACTCCACAATACTGAAGGGGTTATAGAGGATGCCGAAGGGATTCTGCATCACTTCGAACCCACCCTGCGACAGCATCTGGCCAATATGCTCCGTGAAACAAGAACCCACCATCAACAGTGGACGCTGATGGGTCAAGCGGAAAGGGCTTTGTCCGACGGACACCTGGGTTACTAATTTCATGGACATTGGTGGATTGCTATTTATCGCTGAGTTCTATTTTTCTTATCGCCTCTATCAATTGTAGTTTCGACACAAAATCGTCAGGTTTCACCTTCAAACCCGGAGCCGCCATAGTGAGCCTTTGACCGCTTTTGTCGTCCTCAATTACCGCCTGCACTTTTGCCTCTCCCTTGCATTTCTTTGCCATTTGCGTTATCTGGTCGGTCAATTCACGCGAAACCGCTTCGAGCGGAATATGGAACGTCACCTTCTTGGTCTTTTTGTCCACCACCGAGATGAGCAAACCGACATCGGTGATTTTGAGTTGTGGAGCACCCTCACGCCACGAACCGTCGTTCTGTCGGTAGTTTCGTTTTTCCACCATTGCGGTACAGTATACATACTGGTTTTCCTGCAGGAAAGGCTGGAATTTGACATTGTTGTCGTCAAACAGACGAAACTCGTGCGACCCCGAATAGTCCTCAACCACATAAATACCCATCGGGCTTCCGCGACGAGTGGTGGCCGTCTTGGCCGTCTTGACAACGCCACAGAAAGTAAAACTCTTGTTTACAGGAAGGGTATTGAGGTCGTCAAGTTGTGTCACCTGAATCTGCACGTAGTTGTCGATAGCCAACTTGAACGCATCAAGAGGATGACCGTTGAGATAGAAGCCTATCACCTCTTTTTCGAAGCCACATTGTTCAATGCTGTTCCATTGAGGACATTGCGGGATAGGAGGATGGTCGTCTTGCTGGACATCGTCGCTGAGGTCGAAGAGCGACATCTGGTTGGAGTTGGCACTCTCCTGTTTGCGTGCCGCCCATTTCAACATCTTTTCGATAAATGTAGGTGTTCCCTCGTTCTCGTTTTCGCGGTAGAAGAATTGTGCACGATGCATCTCGGTGAATTCGTCGAATGCTCCTGCTTTTGCCATCACCTCGATATTCTTTTTGTTGAGCGACCGGATGTCCACCCGCTCGAGCAAATCGAAGACACTACGGTAAGGGCCGTTGGCCTCGCGTTCGTTGATGATGACACTCGATGCCGCCTGACCCATTCCCTGGATAGCACCCAAACCGAAACGGATTTCCCCTTTGTTGTTGACCGAGAAATTGATTTCCGACTCGTTGATACTGGGTCCCAAGATGGTCAGCTTCATTCGACGGCACTCCTCCATCAACTCGATAACACGCTTGCTGTCGTTCAGAGCGCTGGTCATCACCGCAGCCATATACTCGGCAGGATAATGCGCCTTGAGGTATGCTGTCTGATAGGCCACCCAAGAATAGCAAGTGGCATGCGACTTGTTGAATGCATAACTGGCAAATTTCTCCCAGTCTTTCCATATATGCTCCAACACATCTGCGGGATGACCTTTTTGCTGTCCTTGCTTCATGAACTTGTCCTTGAGCTCCATCATCTTTTCAATCTGCTTCTTGCCCATAGCCTTTCTCAAGGTGTCGCTCTCGCCACGGGTAAAGTCGGCCAACTGACGAGACAGGAGCATCACCTGCTCTTGGTAGACGGTGACGCCATAGGTGTCCTTCAAATATTTCTCCATCTCGGGGATGGGGTACTCGATAGGCTCACGTCCCATTTTGCGGTTGATGAAGGTAGGGATGTAATCCATAGGACCCGGACGATAGAGGGCATTCATAGCGATGAGGTCCTCGAACACATGCGGCTGCAACTCGCGGAGATATTTCTGCATACCTGCCGACTCAAACTGAAATGTACCCACCGTGCTACCATCGCAGAAAAGTTGGAAGGTCAACTCGTCGTCGATAGGAATATGGTCAATATCGATGTCGACATTGTGACGTTTCTTGATGCTCTGCAAAGCATCTTTGATGATGGTGAGGTTTTTCAAACCCAAGAAGTCCATCTTGATAAGCCCCACCGTCTCTACCACATGCCCGTCGTATTGCGTCACCACAACATCTCGCTTGGTTTCCTTGTCGTAAATGGTGCATACCGGAGCGAAATTGGTCAGGTCGTCCGCACCGATAATGACGCCACAAGCATGGATGCCTATCTGACGGTTGGTGTCTTCGAGTTCTTCGGCATAAGTAAGCACACTCTTGATTTCCTCAGGACCATTCTCTACAAGCTCCTTGAGTTCCGGCACATATTGATAACAGTTGTGGAGATTGATTTTGGGCGACTTCCCTTTCGCATCCTTGATGTTGTCGGGGAAACGGTCAGGGATATATCCTTTGATTTCGTTGACCTTAGGGATGGGGACGCCCTGCACACGTGCCACATCGGCGATGGACGACTTGGTGGCCATCGTGCCATAGGTGATAATATGTGCCACTTTCTCCACGCCGTACTTCTCCGTAATCCAGTCAAGCACACGTCCTCGCCCAGCATCGTCGAAGTCGACATCGATATCGGGCAACGAGATGCGGTCGGGATTGAGGAAACGCTCGAACAGCAAGTCGTACTTCAGCGGGTCGATATCGGTAATCCAAAGGCAATAAGCCACCACCGAACCTGCTGCCGACCCACGGCCAGGTCCCACACTCACTCCCAATTCCTCACGGGCACCTCTGATATAATCCTGCACAATGAGGAAATAGCCAGGAAAGCCCATTGTCTTGATGACGTGAAGCTCGAAAGTGATACGTTCTATCTGTTCTTCGGTAAGCTGCTCGCCATAACGCTTGTGGGCACCCTTCCACGTGAGGTCAGCCAAATAATCGGCTTCGAACTTGATACGATAGAGTTTGTTATATCCTCCCAATCGCACAATCTTCTTTTCTGCCTCTTCTTGACTGAGCACCACCTCGCCGCGCTCGTTGCGGGTAAACTCGTCAAAGAGTTCTTGCTCGGTAATGCGGCTGCGATACTCCGCTTCGGTACCGAACGACTCGGGGATGGGGAACACCGGCATGATGGGGTCGGAGTCGATGCTGTAGGTCTCCACCTTGTCGACAATCTCCTGTGTGTTGGCCAACGCCTCTGGCAAGTCGCTGAAGATGGCCTCCATCTCGGCAGGACTTTTGAGCCATTCCTGCTTGGTATAGTGCAGACGGTTGGGGTCGTTGAAATCCTTGCCCGTGCTGAGGCAAATCAACCGGTCGTGTGCTTCGCCGTGCTCCTCTTCAACGAAATGGACGTCGTTGGTGGCAATCAGCTTGATGTTATGCTTCCTTGCCAGTTCGACCAACACTTTGTTCACCTCGTTCTGCTTCTCGATGGTGTCGTAGGCAGCATTGGGTTTGTCGGTCTTGTGGCGTTGCAACTCCAAATAATAATCGTCGCCGAAAAGATTCTTGAACCACAGCACACTTTCTTCAGCACCAGCCAAATCGCCCCGCAGTATCTTTTGGGGAACCTCTCCACCCAAACAAGCCGAGCAGCAGATGACCCCCTCGTGGTATTGCTCCAACAACTCGTGATCCATACGCGGTTGGTAATAATAGCCCTCGACAAAAGCCTTGCTGCTGATCTTGCACAGGTTTAGGTAGCCTTGTTTATTTTTTGCCAGCAAGATAAGGTGCCACCCGCGTTCATCCCTGATGGTACGGTGCTGATGGGCACAATATGCCTCGATACCCAATATAGGTTTGAAGAAGGTGCCGTTCAACTCCTCAATCTTTGCTTCTGCCGCCATCTTCTCCTCAGGGGAAGCGCCATCGTTGGCAAGAATCTCTTGCTGTGCCTTGATATCCCCTTTGACCTTCTTGTTTTCACCATTGACGGTATCGAAAAACTCTTTGATGCCGAACATGTTGCCATGATCGGTAAGAGCCATCGAATACATACCGTTTCGTTTGCATTTTTTCACCAAGTCGGGAATCTTCGACATACCGTCGAGAATCGAGAAATGGCTGTGAACATGAAGGTGTGTAAACTGCATAATGTCAGGAAAAGCTTGCTTTATCAGATTTCAAATGTATTTCAGAATAGTATAAAAATCCTACCAGTAGACGATGCTACGGGTGGTGGTGCTCAGATGACGGCCTTCGTAGTAGTAGTCTTTCTGCGTCCAATTGCCTTGGGCGTCGTAGGTGTATTTGTAGGTTTCGGTGGTGTTGCGTTCGCTGCCATCGTCAGGATTGAAATGGGTTTTCACCCGTTTGGAGACATTGCCGCGTTTGTCGTAACTATAGCGTTCTTGAAGCACCAAGAAATCGCCCTCGGTCATCGAGAATTGCAACATCTGCGTCAGGTTTCCCCGTCGGTCGTAGCGATATTCTTTGCGGATGGTCATCCGCCCCTGCTGGTAGTAGTACTCTTTGCTGTAAAGCGGCACCTCTGTTTTGCGATATACAACGAATCGCGAGAACCACACCTGGCCGTCGGCATTATAGCTGTGGCTCTCCACCAAATCGCGATCGCCATCGTAGACATCCATCCTTACCAACGTTTTCTGTTCGAGGGAGAAAACCGAGTCAACCGTTCCGTCGAAATGGTGTTCTTGTGTCCCTTTGCTAACTCCCGTTGGGGGATAACCGCTCCGTTCCACCTGCTCAATCATCGGTTGTTGCGACAATCCTCCCTGTTTCTCTATATGGTCGATGACACCTTGTTGGTCATAGACGTAGGTTGTCTGCCGATTGAGGTCGTTGCCCGATGTGTAGATCTGCCGCTCCACAATCTGTTTCACCACATGCCCTTTACGGTTGACCACACGGTAATCTTGTCCCCATGCAGGAACCGCAGCAACAAGCAGCAAGAGCAATCCAAAGAAGCGTGTGCGACAAATCATCATGTTTTATTTCTCCATCAGTTTTTTGTAATGCAGGCGATGCGGGGTGTCTGTTCCCAACCGCTTACGACGGTTCTCCTCGTACTCCGAGTAGGAACCTTCAAAGAAATAGACCTGCGAGTCACCCTCGAAGGCCAAGATGTGGGTACAGATACGGTCGAGGAACCAGCGGTCGTGACTGATGATGACAGCACATCCGGCAAAGTTCTCCAAACCCTCCTCAAGGGCACGCATCGTGTTGACGTCGATATCGTTGGTAGGCTCGTCGAGCAACAAGACGTTGGCTTCACTCTTCAGGGTAAGCGCCAGATGGAGGCGATTGCGTTCGCCACCCGACAAGACGCCGGCTTTCTTGCTTTGGTCGTTGCCCGAGAAATTGAAACGGCTGATATATGCTCGCGAGTTGACCAAGCGTCCACCCATCTGCAACTGCTCGTTGCCTTCGGAGACGACCTCCCACACCGATTTCTCTGGGTCGATGCGAAGGTGCTGCTGGTCGACATAGCCAATCTTCACCGTCTCGCCCACGGTGAAGGTGCCGGTGTCGGGCTTCTCCAATCCCATGATGAGACGGAAGAGGGTGGTCTTGCCACAGCCATTGGGTCCAATAACGCCCACAATGCCAGCAGGCGGAAGCGAGAAAGTGAGGTTCTCGTATAGCAGTTTGTCGCCATAGGCTTTGCTCACACCCTCGACCTCCAGCACCTTGTTGCCCAAACGAGGGCCGTTGGGGATGAATATCTCGAGGTTGGCCTCTTTCTCTTTCACATCCTCGTTCATCATGCGGTCATAGGCGGCCAGACGGGCTTTGCCTTTGGCATGACGGGCCTTGGGAGCCATTCGCACCCACTCCAACTCTCGTTGCAGCGTCTTGCGACGCTTGCTTTCCTGTTTCTCCTCCATTGCGAGACGTTGTGCTTTCTGTTCCAGCCACGAAGAGTAGTTTCCTTGCCAAGGGATGCCTTCTCCCCTATCCAGTTCCAGAATCCAGCGAGCCACATTGTCGAGAAAATAACGGTCGTGGGTCACCGCGATGACCGTGCCTTTGTATTGCTGCAGATGCTGCTCCAACCAGTCGATGCTTTCGGCATCAAGATGGTTGGTCGGCTCGTCGAGCAACAGGATATCCGGTTCTTGCAACAGCAAACGGCAAAGAGCCACACGACGACGCTCGCCTCCCGATAGGTTCTTCACTAACTGGTCCTCTTCGGGGCAACGGAGGGCATCCATAGCTCGCTCAAGACGGCTGTCGAGCGACCAAGCGTCATGCTGGTCAAGCAGTTCGGTCAACTCACCTTGACGCTCGATAAGTTTGTTCATCTCGTCGTCGCTCATGGGTTCGGCGAACTTGTTGTTCACCTCGTCGTATTCCTTCATCAGGTCAACCACCTCTTGCACAGCCTCCTGCACCACCTCCTTGACCGTCTTGCTGTCGTCGAGCTTGGGTTCCTGCTCCAGATAACCCACCGAGTATCCAGGAGCGAAAACCACCTCACCCTGATAATCCTTGTCAACGCCTGCGATTATCTTCAGAAGCGAAGACTTTCCCGAGCCGTTGAGACCTATGATACCGATTTTGGCTCCATAGAAGAACGACAGATAGATGTCTTTCAGAATTTGTCGTGAAGGAGGGATGAGTTTCCCCACTCCCACCATTGAGAAGATGATTTTTTTATCGTCAGCCATATACAATTGTCGTATTAAAGGGTTTTTACCCCATTCGACACAAAGCCACACAGCATCCTGTCGAATGGGGTTGGTTGTTAATCATTGAAGTGGATATCCTTCACATTCAACTGCGTCTCCGATTTCCCGTTCCAGTTGTTTTCCTCGAGGGTGTACACCAAATCGAACGCTTCACCAGCCTTGATGCCAGGATAGTAGTCGCCCAATCCGAAACCGATGGCAGGATAGGAACGGCTGCGAGCATCGAGTTGGATGGCCGAGAAACGCAGGTGGTTGTTGCCCACCACACGGGGGAACCCCGTATCGACCAGTCGACGGCTGATGAACACCGGCACGTTGTTTTCGGGGCCAAACGGAGCGAACTTCTTCAGGATGCGGACAAACTTGGGTGTGATGTTTTCCGAGAAACTTATCTCTGCATCAATCACTATCTCAGGAGTTTGTTCAATATCGGCAATATCTTTCTGCACCACCTCCTCGAAACGTTCGGCAAAGGCGGCAAAATTCTCCGGCTTCACAGAGACACCAGCGGCATATCTGTGCCCGCCAAAGTTCTCGAGCAAATCGGCACATTGCTCCAACGCAGCATGGATGTCGAAATCCTTGAACGAGCGTGCCGACCCCACATAGAGGTTGTCGGATGAGAGGGTGAAGATGATGGTGGGTTTGAAATAGGCTTCCACCAATCGCGAAGCGACAATGCCCACCACGCCACGATGCCAATGTTCGTCCACCAACACGATGGATTTGCGTTGCTTGTACTTTTCGTCGTTGTCGATGCGTTGTCGTGCCGCTTCGGTGGCTGCTGTATCGAGGTCCTTTCGCTGAATGTTGTAATTGTTGATTTCCTCCGCCAACGCCCGTGCCTGCTGCTTGTTGTCGCTAATCAATATCCTCACCGAGTCGAACGCGCTTCGGATACGCCCAGCGGCATTGATGCGAGGTCCCACGAGGAACACCAAATCGCTGATGTTCAAGTCGCGGTTGAAATAACTGTCGTTGTCGGGATTCTTGATACGGTCGGCTTCGCTGCGTCGTTCAATATGGCCATAATAGAGGATGGCTTCCAAACCCGGGCGGGGGCAGGTGTTGATCACTTTCAAGCCATACGACGCCAACACGCGGTTTTCGCCCACAATAGGAACGATGTCGCTGGCGATGCTGATGACCACCAAATCGAGGTATCGCAACAGCTTTAGCTTCAAAGTCTCCTGCGCCTTGCGTTTCAACACATCGTCGTTGTCGTATTGGTCGCACAAACGAACGCCCATCTTTTGCTCCAAATAGGCTTCGACAATCTTGAAACCGATGCCGCATCCTGCCAGCTCTTTGAACGGATAGGGACAGTCGTGACGTTTGGGGTCGAGGATGGCCACCGCCTCAGGCAATTCGTCGCCCTCCAAGTGGTGGTCGCCCACAATGATGTCGATGCCGAACGATTTGGCATAACGGGTTTGTTCAACCGCTTTGATACCGCAGTCGAGGGTAATAATTAATTTGACGCCCGTCTCACGAGCGTAGTCGACGCCTTTGTATGAAAGGCCCGATCCTTCTGTGTCGCGTTCGGGGATATAGAAGTCGATATTGTTGTGAATGGTTCGGAAGTAAGAATAAACCAAAGCCACCGCCGAAGTGCCGTCAACGTCGTAGTCGCCGTAGACCATTATTCTTTCTTTCTTTCTGATAGCCGTATTGATGCGTTCAATGGCTTTGTCCATATCCTTCATCAAAAAGGGATCGTGCAGTTGATCCAAACTGGGTCGAAAGAATTCCTTGGCTTCCTTAAAACTTGTCACCCCACGCTCAACGAGCAATGTGGCAATAATTTTGTCTACTCCCAACGATTCCGCTAACTTATCAACAATTTCTACATCAACATTTTCGCGTAATATCCAACGTTTTTCTTTCATTATTTACTGGGTGCGAAGATACGACTTTTTTTCATTTGTATCGCTCCCGAAGGTCACTTTTTTTTAACCGTTTTTGCAAGTACATGATATACAAATAATACATTAATAAAAAAAAGTTTTATTTCGATAACAGATTGCTTTTTGCTTTGATCCCTCTCTCGATGCCCTTTTTCTGTCAAACAAAAGTTAGAGTTAAGTTAGACTTAGGTTAGAGTTACATCAGAGTTACATCAGAGTTACATCAGAGTTGCATCAGAGTTGCATCAGAGGCATATAAGAGGCATATAAAAGGCACATAAAAGGGAGGATGGTTTTGGGTGTGTTTTTTCCTTCACCACGCATTTCCTTCAAAAAAAATAATTATCACATTTATTTGTTTGTTTTTGTTACAATTACATACACTTATCAACAGATGGATGAAAATTTTTCTTGTAGGATTTGATAATATGTGTACTTTTGCATTTCCAAATTTGAGTCAAAATGAAAAGAACATTTCAACCATCTCGCAGAAAAAGAGTAAATAAGCACGGCTTTCGTCAGAGAATGAGCACTGCAAATGGCCGCAAAGTTCTGGCCGCTCGCCGCAGAAAAGGCAGAAAGAAACTGAGTGTTTCCGACGAACGATAGTGTTTGGGTTTCTTTACTCCAAACAACCATTGGCATGAACCATCATTGGGAAGAGTGCAATCGGTTGTGATAAAAGAATTAAAAGGGTTAAAAGAAGTGTTGCAGGGCAATGCTTCTTTTTTAGTTTTCACTCCTCCTCTCTCTGTTTTACACAATAATGAAAATGAGAAAGACTAAACAAGCCATCATCTACCCCGATGTAGAGATTACCGATGCGGCAGCCGAAGGAATGTCAATTGCCAAAGTCGACGGCATGGTGATTTTCGTTCCCTTCGTCGTCCCTGGCGATGTGGTTGACATCAAGGTGTTCAAGAAGAAGAAAAACTATGCCGAAGGGCGTGCTGTCGCTTTGAAACAACCCTCTCCCAAGAGGGTGCCTCTGCAATGCCCCCATTTTGGCGTTTGCGGTGGATGCAAATGGCAGAACATGAACTACCAAGACCAAATTGTGTACAAACAGAAACAGGTGAAGGACAACTTGGAACGCCTCGGGGGCATCGACACCTCCTCGATGCGTGACATCTGTGGCTCCGAGAACATCTACTACTATCGCAACAAGTTGGAATACACCTTCTCCTGCAAGCGGTGGTATACCGACGAAGAGATTGCGTCGACCACACCCGAACAACGGATGGCCGACCCGGGTGCTTTGGGCTTTCACATCCCCACACTTTTCGACAAGGTGCTCGGTATCGAACATTGCGCCCTGCAAGCCGACCCCTCGAACGCCATTCGTCTATCCGTCCGCGACTATGCAATAGCGCATCAGCTTCCTTTCTACGACATCCGCAACCACACTGGATTCCTACGCAACATCGTCATCCGCAACAGCAGCATCGGCGAGTGGATGGTGGTGGTGATTGTGGCCGAAGACAAGCAAGCGTGGCTCATACCCCTGTTGGATTTCATCAGCGAACAGTTTCCGCAAATCACCTCGCTCCAATACATCATCAACGTGAAACTGAACGACTCGTACACCGACCTCGATGTGGTCACCTATCGTGGAAAAGACCATATTGTCGAAGAGATGAAAGAGTATCAAGGCGAAAAGAAACTGCGATTCAAAATCAACCCGAAGTCGTTCTTCCAAACCAATTCGGCACAAGCACAACGGCTGTACAGCTTTGTGGCCGAGTTTGCCGATTTGAAAGGCGACGAAACCGTCTACGACCTTTATACCGGCACGGGCACCATCGCCCTCTTCCTTGCCGGAAACTGCAAGCGAGTCATCGGCATCGAGTATGTCGAAGAAGCCATCGCCGACGCCAAAATCAACGCCCAATACAACGGTTTCGACAACACCGAGTTCTATGCCGGCGATATGGCCAAAGTGTTGACCTCCGAATTTATCGCCCTTCACGGACGCCCCGATGTGGTCATCACCGACCCTCCCCGTGCAGGAATGCACGAAAAAGTGGTTGAGCAACTGCTCGCCACCGAATCGCCGAAGATTGTCTACGTCAGCTGCAATCCTGCCACCCAAGCTCGTGATTTGAAGCTTCTTTCCGACAAATACGAAGTGGCGAAGATACAGCCCGTCGATATGTTCCCCCACACACAGCATGTGGAAAATGTGGTCGAATTAAGACTAAAAAAGTAAAAAAACTTTCCATATTAAAAAAAGTTGTTATCTTTGCACGTTGATATCTCGTTCAACGAGCAACGGTGTTTTCACCTTATGTGTTTAAAACACATACTAATATAGAATAAAATAAAAATAAATAAAGATTAATTAATTCATTCGAACGATGAAAAGAAGATTATTCCTTACGCTAATGGCAGCAATGCTGATGCCCTTTGTCATGAATGCCCAGCAGCATGTTTTTGTCACCACCGCTGCCGAAGCTTGCGGTTCCTACACTTGGAGCGTCAATGGCAACACGTATACCATAAGCAACGATTACGCCTACACTTCCAATGACACTACTTTCGTGCTTCATCTGACGATCAATCCTGTGTATCTCACCCCCCTCACCACCTCCTATGTCAACGGCGGATGCACCTACACCTTTGGTGACACCATTCTGGCCGACGACGGTGCATACACCCGTACGCTGCAAACGACCAAGGGATGCGACAGCGCTGCCAGCATTGTGCTGACCACTGCCTCCTCGGCCACGGTGTCCTATACCAAGACCGCTTGTGCAAGCTACACTTGGAAAGATAGCACCTACACCACCAGCACCGTAGTCAACAAAACCGAGCATGTAGACAACTGCGACTCGATACTGACGCTCAACCTGACCATCATCCAACCCACCCAGATAGCCACCGACACCGCTGTCTCGGGTTGCGAGCAGAAGTATTTCCGCTTCTCGCCCTCCTTCCCCTCGCGCTCCATCTTGGTCACCACCACCACCACCATCACCACCGACGACTATGCTGGTGACCCCACTTCGGCATACTACAGCATCTTCCATGGCCGTACCACCGACCGTTGCTTCGATAGCGTCCGCACCGCTGTCATCACCATCAACTATGCCACTTATGACCATCGAACCATTTCCGCTTGCGACGAATATGTGTTCACCTATGGCGACGACAACACCAAGACATATAGCGAAACCGTCACCGACACCGTCCGTGTGGGTGCCAATGTCTACACCTGCGACAGTAGCGTTATCCTGAACCTCACCGTTCACAAATCGCCCGTTGTCACCATCGAAGGCGACCTCAGCGTTGTTCCTGGCAACGACGCCGTCCTTACCGCTTCTTGCAATCAATACAACGTGAACTTCCTTTGGAGCAACGGCCAAAACACCCAAACCATTACCGTTCCCAAAGTGGAAGAAAACACTGACATCAGCGTGGAAGCCACCAACACAAGCACTGGCTGCAAAGGAAGCTCCTATGTCACCATCCTTGCCAATGTGGGTATCAACGATGTGGATGGCGCCAACATCAACATCTTCCCCAACCCCGCCACCAACGTTATCAATGTTGAAAGCAGCAACGAGGTTTCCAACATCGTTGTCTACAACACCGTCGGACAGCGTGTCATTTCTATCGACAACGCCAACCGCATTGACGTCAGCAACCTGAGCAATGGCACCTACGCCATGCGTATCACCCTTGCCGACGGCAACATCCTCACCCGCAAATTTGTTGTAACGAAATAACATCCGTTACCCATCAAGACAAAAGGCGTTCGGTTTCATTATCGGACGCTTTTTTCTTCTATATCCACCATTCATGAAGAGATTCGTTTTATTGCTGATAGTCGCATCCTCCTGCCTTTTCTCCGGATGCCAACATCGCCAACAACAAATGCGATTGGAAGGCGAAGCACAAGGCACCTATTATTCTATTATATATTATGACGAAAAGGGACGCAATCTGCAACAGCAGATTGACTCCATCCTCACAGCCTTCGACCAGTCGGCATCGCTATGGGTCGACAACTCTCTGCTCAGAAGAATCAACCGCAACGAAACCAACTTGCTCGACAGCATCTTGCTGCAATTGTTCGAACAGTCGTTGGAGATGAACGCCTACAGCGGCGGAGCCTTTGATGTCACCGTGGGCAAGTTGGTCAACGCTTGGGGATTTGGCTTCGAACACCGACAGGATATGACCGACGCCGTCATCGACAGCTTGCGACGCTTCACCGGTGCTGGTTGCATCACATTGGATGTCGACAGTTTGAATCGACCCATCGTCGTCAAGCAGCATCCCGAAACCGAAATCGACTTCAATGCCATCGCCCAAGGTTATGTCGTCGACTTGATAGGACAGTTTCTTGAACAGATGGACATCCACAACTACCTTGTCGATGTGGGAGGCGAGGTGATAGCACGGGGACACAAATCCAACGGCGACCAATGGTCGGTAGGCATCGAACGTCCCGCCGCCGACAAACTGGCCAAACCCGAAGTGGAGACCACCATCTCCTTGGAGGACAAATCGGTGGTCACCTCGGGCAACTATCGCAAATACTACGAAAAAGACGGGGTGAAATACGCTCACACCATCGACCCCGCCACAGGACGACCCGTCGAACACACCCTGCTCAGCGTCTCGGTCATCGACGACTACGCTTGGAGAGCCGACGCACTCTGCACCATGTTCATGGTGATGGGGCTTGAACGGTCGCTCCGCTTTATCGACGACCACCCCGACGACCCACAGGTGCAAGCCGTTTTCTTTATCTATGACCAAGAGGGCGAATACCGTACCTTCGCCACCGATGCCTTCGAACATTACATCAAAGACAAACAATAAATCCCGCCACATATGAAATCCATGACCGGCTACGCCAAAAGACAATGCGTCATCAATGGAAAAAACGTCATCGTTGAAATCAAAACACTCAACAGCAAGCAGATGGATTGCAACGTCAAGATGCCGTCGCAATACCGAAGCAAAGAGTTGGAAATCCGCTCTATGATAAACCTATTGGAACGCGGCAAGATTGACTTCACCTTGACCGAGGAGACTTCGACCGACACCAATGCCATCCTCAACACCCAACTGGCCACCGCCCGCTATCATGCCATGCAGCAATTGTCTCGTCAACTGACAGACAAGCAAGACGACATCGCTCTCATCGGCAATCTCTTCAACCAAGCCGACATTTGGGACGAGGAACAAAGCTGCGAGTTGAGCGACGACGACTGGAACATCCTCTCGAAAACCATCAACGAGGCCATCAACGAGGTCGACCAGTTCCGCTTGCACGAGGGGGCCATCCTGCAACAAGATTTCGTCAAACACATTGACCTCATCGAGCAGAAACTCAATCAAATCCCCCAATACGAAAGCGAACGCATCGATACCGCCAAGGAACGCATACGGAAATACATGACCGACTTCGAAGTGAAGAACGTCGACGAGAATCGTTTTGAACAGGAAATTATCTATTACCTCGAAAAACTCGACATCACCGAAGAGAAAGTCCGCCTGCAGAAACACCTCGACTACTTCCGCAACACTATGGATAACGAAGAAGGCTCGGGAAAGAAACTCGGATTCATCGCACAAGAGATGGGACGCGAAATCAACACCACCGGCAGCAAAGCCAACCATGTTGCCATCCAACAGCTGGTCGTCGAAATGAAAGACGAGCTGGAGAAAATCAAGGAACAACTGGGCAACATCCTATAAGATAGCAATCGGAGTACTCCGAATACTCCGAGTACTCCGATATAATATTGTATTAATACATTATTATATCTTCTCTATCAGCCTTCCCCTAATCGCTAAAAAAACTAAAAAAACACTTATTTTTTTGCCATATAAAAGAAAAGGTATATATTTGCAAAGTTTTATAGAAACTCCAATGATTGTAGGTATTAGTCACTATTGTACTAATACTGAAAGTCTTGGACATAGTATTGGACATTAAAAATATAGTATTAATTAAAACCTCATTACGATGAAAAAAACTTTAATGGCTTTGTGTTTTGCAATGTGCGCCACCTTCGCCTTTGCACAAACCAACAGAACGGTCTCTCGTGCTGAGAAGGCCACCAAGACCCATGCAAAAGTCAGTGTGGAGGACGCCATGCCCCAGCAAACTGGCTACAAGGGCTCCATCTTCACCAAAACCGGTGAACTGATGTACTGCGACTTCGCTACCGAGAACAGCGGTTACTCCACCGGTACACTCGGTGCCAGCGACGAAGTCAATGGTACCGCTGTAGGTACTGAGGCTCATGCCCAGACACAGTACCACTCCACTTGGCACCGCATTGCCGACACCACCGCTGCCACTTGCACCACGTTGAAAAACGAGCAGCACTATCCTGCCACTTTCAACTATCCTACTCGTGGTTTCTATACGTTGAGTGGTCTTGACAGCGAGACTCCTATGGCCGGTTTGATGATCATGACCATGCAGGACCAGATTCCCTCATGGGGCGGTAGCGGAGTCACTGGCGCTTTCAACGCCTACATTGCATTCCCCGCCTTCTCCACCGTTGGTTACAACGTCGTTGACGTTCGCTTCTACCAGTATTACCGCAAATTCAATCGCGACCAATGCTTCATCGACTACAGTTCCAACGGCACCACTTGGAACAGTTTTGAAGTCAATGTGAAAGGCGTTGACGTGGCTGTCAACAACGGCCGTCTTGGTTGGCTCACCACCACCATGCCTGCCGCCTGCGGCAACCAAGCCAACCTCTACCTCCGTCTTCGTTGGGCTTCCAGCTCCAATGTTGGTGGCACTTATGGCTACCTCTGGATTGTTGACGACTTCATGGCCATTGGCGCTCCCGATGTCCGTCTGAAAGTGAGCAACAACGAATACTTCGAAGGTTTCTACCACATGATGCCCCAGGGCCTGCAGGTTCCCGTTTCCTACTCGTTGCACCTCCGCAACACTGGTAACCTCGATCAAAGCAATGTCACTGTCAAAGTGATGGGTGCCGACTATGGCTCTCCCGCCACCATGATTGCCAACAACTCCTATGCTACCACTTTGGCTTCTCTGGATGAGATCGATCTCAACATCGACCCCATTGGCATCATTGACAGTATCATTATTGACCCCGAGCACGTCACCAATCTGGGCGGCACCACTGGCTATATCAACACCTCGGCTGCTGGTGAACAATATGTCTATGCCGACGTCACCACCAACTTGCTGGATCACATCTATGACAGCATCACTTTCGATACCAATATCGTCATCGTCAACACCGATGCCACCACTGGTGAAGGTGTTTGGGCTCGCGACAACAGCATCCTCTCCAACTTCAACAGTTGGACTTACGGTTTGGTTCAAGCAAGCGTTTTCAGCTCGGATCCTGATGAAGTTCTTTGGGACCGTGCTGGTTACGGTGTCAGTGTTGCCTATACCCTTGGTAACACCGTTCCTACCGACAACGCTGGTCGTCCTTGGGTAATCAAGGGTGTTCAACTGGTTCCCGCTACCGAGAATGGCATGGCCGAGGCTGGCGTTAACATCAGCCCCCTCCTCACTCATGACAGTCTTGCCGGTACTTCCTTCTGGCTTAAAGGCATTGAGACCGGTGCCAATATTCACACCGTCACCTCTTCTGAAATCAACAACCCCACTGGACTTGAGTACCAAGAGAACGGTCAGTACAATGTTGTCAACATCGATTTCCCCAACCAACCCGAGCTGAAAGCCAACACCACGTTCCGTGTCGGTTACGAACTCGTTGAGGATGGCGCTTTCTCTGTCTCCAGCAACCGCACCTACTACTACAACCTCGACGACTCCACCGCCACCTATTATCGTGAAGACCCTGCTATGCACCGTTATGGCAGAACCTTCGGCGTGGCCAACATCTACACCGCCACTGTTTACGACCCCTATGACAACAGCATCCACCACTTCTCCTACAGCAGCTACCCCATGATCCGTATGATTGTTGGTCCTTGGGAGTATCGTCCTATGACCACCGTCACCTTCAACTGCGGTGCCAACGGTACTGTCTTCGACAACACCTATGAGAACGAACTCTGCGGTACCACCGACAGCGTTGTGATT
>CAJOQB010000006.1 GCA_905236405.1 uncultured Bacteroidales bacterium | reverse complement strand
TCGGCGGCTGCACCTTCTGCAACAACGAGGCTTTCAACCCCTCCTATTGCCGACAAACGCCCTCTATCACCCAACAGCTCGACGAAGGCATCCGTTTCCACCAATGGCGTTATCGCAAAGCCGTAAGTTATCTGGCATATTTCCAAGCCTACAGCAACACCTTTGCACCACTTGATGTCCTTCAAAAACGATACGAGGAGGCTCTTGCCCACCCCTCGGTGACAGGTCTCGTCATTGGGACTCGTCCCGACTGTGTCGATGACGCAACACTCGACTATCTGGAGCAACTGTCTAAAAAACACTATGTGGCTGTGGAATACGGAATCGAAAGCTGTTACGACACCACCCTACAGCGTGTCAACAGAAGACACGACTTTGCCACCACATTGCGAGCCATCGAATCCACCACACGTCGTGGTCTGCCCTGCGGTGGTCACCTAATATTGGGACTGCCTGGCGAGACACGCGAGATGATGCTCCGCGAGGCAGAAACACTCAGTAATACCTCTCTCACCAGTTTGAAACTACACCAACTGCAAATTCTCAAAGGGTCGGCCATGGAACAAGAATACCTTGCCGCTGTCGAGCATCATGAAGAGGCAACGGTCTTCCCGTCGTTCACCTTAGAAGAGTATATCACTCTGGTATGCGACTTTCTTGAACTACTGCGACCCGACATGGTAATGGAGCGTTTTGCCGGAGAGGTGCCTCCACGCTATCAGGCGGCACCCGAACGGTCTTGGCGTCACACCGACGGAAGTTGGGTACGCAACGAGGAGATTCCTCGCTTGGTTGAGGCAGAACTGGAACGAAGGCAAAGCCACCAAGGCATTCGATACCAAGCCAAAACTCTTAATAACTGACAATAATAGAAAAACAAAATGAAAATAGCACTTTTAGGATATGGAAAGATGGGCAAAGCCATCGAACAAATCGCCATTGAACGCGGGCACACGATAGGTGCTGTGGTTGATGACGCCAGTCAATGGGCCAACCAAGAGAATTCTGTCGCCACCTGCGACGTAGCCATTGATTTCTCGATGCCCAGCACCGCAGTTGACAACATTCGCCGCTGTTTCTCTCTCCATGTGCCTATCGTAGTGGGAACCACAGGATGGTACGACCAACTGGAGACCCTTGTGCAACAATGCCAAGAAGAGAAGCAATGTCTTTTTGTGGCCTCCAATTTCAGCATCGGCATGAACATTGTGTTCGACCTCAATCGCCGCTTAGCCAAACTGATGAGTCGGTATCCTGAATACAATGTGGACATCAGCGAGACGCATCACATCCATAAACTCGACGCTCCCAGCGGTACAGCCATCACCCTTGCCAAAGAGATAATGGAGAATAACAGCCGCTACCAGAAATGGCAACTATGCACTGAGGAAACTGGCGAAAAGAACGTCGTGCCTATCCATTCAGAACGTCGAGGTGAGGTACCTGGCATACACACCATTGTCTACGACAGTCCTATCGACACCATCACTTTGTCGCACAGTGCCAAAAGTCGTCGCGGTTTGGCTGTTGGAGCCATGATTGCTGCCGAGTTTGTTGTTGGGAAAGAAGGCTATTACACCATGCAAGACCTATTAGGATAATCTCTGTCAACTCTGTCGTCCATGAAACAAAACCGATCATCAGCGTCGCCCCTCGTCTTATTGCTGCTGGCCTTGTTGCTGCTGGCAACCATGACAGGTTGTTGCATGGTGGGAGTTGTACGTTTCACATGGAGCGACCTTTGGAGCAGTCCCCTGTTTTGGCAGCTACGTCTGCCACGCATACTGCTTAGCACCCTTGTCGGTGCATCTCTATCGGTGTGCGGTGCTACCTACCAATCAATATTCCGCAATCCCCTTACCGACCCCTATGTGCTGGGCATCTCGAGTGGAGCCTCCTTGGGTGCCGCTGTGGCCATCTTGGCGGGACTACAAGCATACCTTTGGGGCATCGGACTATGTGCATTGCTCACCGCATTGCTCACCGTATGGGTTATCTACCGCATTTCCTCGATAGGCAACCGACTCCATGCCACCACCCTACTACTGACAGGCGTTTGCATCACCTTCCTTATCACCGCCATCATTTCGTTTCTGATGGTGCTGCACCAAGACAAGATGGACAGTATCATCTTCTGGACCATGGGCAGTTTTTCCACAGCTACATGGATGGATGTGGCTCTGGTGGCACCTATGACATTGCTCGGCATCTTGGTGGTATGGATACACAGTCGTGACCTCAACATCCTTTTGACAGGCAGCGAGACGGCACAGAGTCTTGGTGTCGATGTGGAACGGCTGCAACGAATACTGCTTTTCTTCACCACCCTAATGGTGGCATTCTGTGTTTCCACCTGTGGCGTAATCGGATTTGTCGGATTGGTGGTTCCTCATGGAGTGCGTCAAGTGGTGGGTGCGGACAACCGCAAGGTAGTGCCCTATTCTGTTTTCATCGGTGCCATCTTCCTATTGCTGTGCGACACACTCTCGCGCACACTGCTTCCTCCCAGCGAACTGCCCGTTGGTGTGCTCACCTCGGTGGTGGGAGCCCCGCTATTTGTCTATCTGCTTTATCGAAACAAAAAGAGCTATTACAACCTATGATACAGGTCGACAACCTCTCATTCAAGTATGGCAATCATGTCATTCTCGACCATCTGTCATTCCAGATAGACACGGGAGGACTATATGCCCTGATGGGACCCAACGGTTGTGGCAAGACGACACTACTTCGCTGCATTGCCCGATTAGCCAATCCCCAAGAAGGACGGGTGCTTGTCGATGGAAAAGACGTGAAGGACTATGATATCCGTGGGCTTGCACAACGCATCGCCATGGTAAGGCAACAAACGATTCCCGACTTTGAATTCCCCGCTTATGACATTGTCATGATGGGGCGACATCCCTACCAACACCGCTTGCAAGCCTCAACGGAAGAGGACCTCCACATCGTCGAAACAGCGATGCAGACCACCCACACCTGGCATTTACGCAATCACGTCCCTTCGCAGTTGAGTGGAGGCGAGATGCAACGTGTGATGATTGCCCGTGCACTGGCACAACAGACCCCCATCATGTTGCTTGACGAGCCCACCTCCAACCTTGACATTGCCCACCAACTGGAGATTATGCAATTGCTCCAATCCATCAACCGCACAGAAGGCAAGACCATCCTTATTGTGGTTCACGACCTCAATCTCGCACTGCGATTTTGCCCACAGTCTCTCTTGTTGTATCAGGGACATCTGTTCTTTAATGGCAACAGCCTCGAGGCATTGACACCCCAGCATATCTCTCATGTATTTGGAGTTGAAGCATCCCTCACCGATGGTTTTCTCCACTACGAGCGGCCCTATGCTGGTTAATCCAGAGTTGTGCTGCGATTGCCAACAATATCACTAATAGTGCAACCAGCAGTGCATCAATCCAATCAAAATGGGGCAACACGAGCGTCGAGCGCGGGAGGCTTGACACCTGACGAGTGACAGCGTCAACCCACCGAAGTTCCCAGTGGAGCAGCCAACAGCATCCTTGAAGTACCCACGGCCACCATGAAAAAATCAACACAAGCAGGATAGACACCATCAGCAATGTAGCCAAAGGCAGCACCAACAGATTGGTGACAAGAAAATAGGTGGGAAATTGATGGAAATGATACAAAACAAAAGGCAGCGTGCCCAATTGTGCTGCAGTGGAGACACAAAGAATACCCCACCCCGCCCGTGCCACCGAGCGAACCTTTCCCAGCAAATAGCACCAGATTGTTTTCCCTTCTATCTTCCTCCAAGGAAATAGGCACATCAATGGCCGATAAAAACAAAGTATGCCCACCACCGCAGCATAGGACAGTTGGAAACTCACATCGAAAAGCAACGTGGGGCGCGCCATAAGCAATATGAAGGCCGACAATGCCACCGACGCCAACGTGTTTGTACGATAAAGAAGCACGCATTGTCCAACCGCAATGATACTAAACATGATGCCTGCACGAAGGGTGGCCGGAGACATTCCCGTGAGGAGAACGAACAGCCATACCCCTATCGTCTGGATAAGACATCGGATCCACATCATCTGATACCCACGCAAGAACCTTATCATCCACCCAATAAGCATGGATATAATGCCCACATGGAGTCCAGACACACAAAGCAAATGAGTAATACCCGCATCACGAAACTGCTGACGAGTGTCTTCTTCGATGTCGTTGCTCCAACCCAACAACAGTGCACTGGCAATTGCCTGTTCCGACGAAGTGAGTCCTGTGTTCTTCAACATCGACAGCAAACTGAACCGCAGATTATCGACTCGCTGCATGAATGTCACCCGACAAGTCGGGAATTCAACGAAGTCATCGGGGCGGAGGTATGCAGTGCGATAGATGTCTCGATATGAAAGATAACGACGATAGTCGAAGTTGTTGGTGTCACTTGCAGATGCAGGCACTCGGTACGGCACCATTGCTAAAAGGGTGTCTCCCCGACGAAGCGCCAACACTTCAGGTTCTCCCTTTGGAAAGAATAGTTGTACCTTCCCTCGAGTATCAAACCATGTATATCCACTATCCGCAGGATAACCGACACGCAGCACCTCAGCAACCACCCGCGCCGAACGACCTTTCTCGTAAGGCGGTTCCCTGAGCTTAAGTACGGACAGCGTTTGAGGTGGATATTTGTCGTTGTCGGCAGCAATATAATGGGTGTAATGACGGTGCGACAGTTCTGGACGATGGAGCTGTCGGAACGAAAAGCCCAACAGGAAACAGGCAAGAAATGACAGCAAAAAGAACAGAGCTCCCTTATCCCTCCTAATCCACATCGACGCAACAGCCGCCAACAACATCACACATGATCCCACCAATGGGCCAAGAAATCCCCAATGCGGCAACTGTTCGGCTGCCACAATCCCTATCATCATTGGGACAAGCAACGCAAGAAGGGGTGCCTTTTTCAAAAACTCTGGTAACGAAAAGGCCCATTCCTCTGTCTATTATCCTGACCGCAGCATAGGCCTTGCTTATACTTATCTATTTCGTTTCGGTAATTAGCAAGAGTGGGCGTTGGCTTCGGCATTGACTTTTTTCACCAATCCTTGCAACACTGTACCAGGTCCCACTTCGATAAACTCATCGGCACCGTCTTGAATCATTTGACGGACAGTGGCGGTCCAACGGACAGGAGAGGTTAATTGCTTGATAAGGTTGTCCTTGATTTGTGCAGGGTCGGTCACTGGTAAAGCCACTACATTCTGATATACGGGACATTGTGGTGTCCGAATCGATGTTGCATCAATGGCAGCAGCCAATTCCACCCGTGCAGGTTCCATCAAGGGTGAATGGAAAGCACCGTTGACTGCCAACGGTAAAGCACGACCTTTTAATTCTTTGGCTTTCTCCATGGCGGCAGCAACACCTTCCATAGAACCTGAAATCACAAGTTGCCCAGGACAGTTATAATTGGCAGGAACCACCACTCCCTCGGTCACCGAAGCACATATCTGTTCGACAGTGGCATCGTCAAGTTTCAAGATAGCGGCCATGGTGGACGGCTGCAGGTCACAAGCACGCTGCATGGCATTGGCACGAGCGGCAACCAATCGTAGACCGTCCCCAAAATCAATGGCACCAGAGGCGACCAGGGCACTAAACTCACCTAAAGAATGACCCGCCACCATATCGGGACGAAACTCATCACCTAACGATACGGCCAAGATGACACTGTGAAGGAAAACTGCGGGTTGCGTCACACGGGTTTGTTTTAAGTCGTCGGGTGTGCCATCAAACATGATGTCGGTGATACGGAAACCGAGAACGTCGTTTGCTATTTCAAAAAGGTCACGACATTTTGCATTGTTTTCATAGAGCTCTTTGCCCATTCCAACAAATTGGGCACCTTGCCCAGGGAACACATAAGCTTTTTTCATATTTCAATTATTTCATTGTTGTTTATAGTCCAAAGGAAGCGAAAGTGAACTACATATTATAGCGTTTATAGAACTTCCACCACAGTTCAGGCAGCCGGTTTTGCAGTGCCTCGAGGTAGTCTTCGTATGAACATGGGATGAGTAGTTGCCGCAGATAACGCGGATCTTTCTGATGACGATGGTCAGGGACCTCCATCCACCAACGGTCGGTCTTTCGACTCTTGTAAAACATCACATCAAAACCTTCATCACTGAGCGTAACACAGTAACGCTGGTAGAATTTGGGGTCACCATAGGGGGCATCATCACGACGGTTGTAGACCCCTTCGATAAAATACCAGAGGGCATGAGCGACAGCCTGGGCAGTCTGGTGATTGCTATCGAAGTCAGGGTTTATCTCATAGAACCCTATAGATGTGAGTTTGTCACTCATGCCAGCATAACGTGCCAACTGACATAGTTCATGACTGAAGAAACCATGGGGAGACGGGTGACTTTGGGCGGGAGCATCGCTCTGTCGCACCGACGAGATATCGACACTGATGGCATCGGCTCGACGCACAGTGGGTTCCGCTTTGGCGATATTCTGTTGTATTTCACCGACACGGTAGGCATCGAACTGAAGATCGTCAATGAGATTGAGTAACCGATGGTGACAGAAATAGCTTTGATACCCCAACGTGATATGGTCAAACAAATAATTAGGCTTCTGCTGCACTATTTGGTTGATATAGGTATGAGAGGAGAGAGGACCGTCATATATGTCGATACTGGAGTCAACACTAAGCAGCGTGATGATGCGACCCAAAATCTCATATGCCTTATACTGTGCAAAGGTCAACGCCTGACTGCCGCCCAGAATGACCACCACAACACCCCGTTCAATGAGCTTGTACAACACCTCCGAAAGAGCATACTGGGTGTCTTCTGGTGTGTTGCCCGAAACAAGGTTTCCCAAATCTACCATATTGAGTCCATCCACAGGCGTAGTGAGCGGATAAAGCATATATCGAATTGCATCTGCAGCATGGGCACAGCCGATATTGTCAGGACTCAATCGGTCGTCGCAAACGCCGATAATGGCAACACGAGCATTCTCTATGTCAGGGAATGGCTGTCCTTGGGCATAGATACGAGTAGATTGTCCCAATGACGGCATTTGTGGGATGATTGGAAACTGAAGATATTTGGAATCTACAGGTTCAAAATAGGCAGAGATATCCATGGTTATTACTGTTTAAATTCGATGTTTGTTTTCATTTACCCCAAGACAGCTTTTCCTGAATAGCGTTGAAGAACGACTGCTCCTGCATTCGAAGCAAACGTACGGTAAAGGGGGCTTTAGTGATGGTGACAGTGGAGCCTCCTGCAACAGACTGCGAAGTGGAGTCGGTACCAAGAGCACACTGTGCCAAGTCGTCAGTAGTCACCAATCGAAGGGTAGCAGTATCGGGCACAACAATAGAACGGAGTGTCATCGTGTGAGGAGCTATAGGAGTAATGACCAAACAGCCACAGTCGGGAGTGAGAATAGGGCCACCGCAAGAAAGGTTGTATGCTGTGCTTCCCGTAGGGGTGGCAACTATTACACCATCGCCAGTATAGGTGGCGACATAATGGTTGTCTACGTATAGATGAGCTGTGAGTGTACTAAGGCTGGCACTGCGATGCAGGCTGACCTCATTGAGACATTGTTTGTGGAACTGGGGGAGTGTATTAACAGAGACCGAAAGCAGTGTTCTCTCTTCGACGGTGATTTTTCGGCTCATCAAGGCTTCTGCCAACTGGTCTACATCGGCGGAACGGCCTGCAGCAGTGAGGAAACCCAAATGACCAAAATTGATGCCAAGAACAGGGATACCACGAGAGCCTATCCTGTGGACGGCACTGAGCAGGGTGCCATCACCTCCAATGGAGATGACAAGGTCGATAGCATTGTCGGGAAACACATCATGGTCACCACATACCATTGTCTGTGCCCCACGCGATATTAGAGCTCGATTGAGTTGACCGATATATTCTTGTAGTTCGGGATTAATCTTACGATGATATAGGATGATATTCATGGACAATTTGTTTTTATCTAATCAACATAACGGTTCCCTTGACGACACGAGGCATGCCTTGTGTCTCAATATAGGTAATATAATAGGTATATGCTCCTTGGGGAAGGGGTTGCGAACGATAGGTCCCGTCCCAAGAGGCCGATGGGTCATCGGAATGGAACACAAGGAGACCCGTACGGGTATAAATGGAAAAACTGTAACCCTCGGAAGGAACGGACGAAGTCTTGGGTCCAAAAGTCTTGTTGGTGGCCTGGTCTGGGGTAAAAGCATTAGGCATCCATAGATAACCCTTGACAAATACTCTGCCAATCGACGAATAGCAACTATCATCACCACCTATGGCAAGGATACGGTATTGCGGTGGAGAGCTGAAGTCGGTTATCGGGTCAATATACTGAGTGGTATTGACGACGTCAATCTCGCTCCACTCCTGCGTATTGCCAAACCGACGCTGCACGTGGTAGTCTGGAGTGTTCTGCCATGCACCGAAACTGTTCCACTGTAAAACAACACCCTCGACAGTCTTGTCGGCCACCAGCATAATGGATGGAGCTTCTTTCGATCTCTTTTCATAAATACCACAACCATCGAGACAGCCTATACAATAAGCATAGATGGCTTCTGAGGGGGAGACGAAGTAATCGGTGTAAGACAAACGACCATCTGCACGATAGGGTATCCGTGCTATGTCACGATAACCTTCTTGTCCCACACTACGGTATAGACTGTACCCATCGACAGGAATGTATTCGGGATCGACATTGATTCTTACGCTGATGCTCTCGTCGTCGTTAACACTGACACTTCGCATTGCAAGATAGGCAGCAGTGTCGGAGGTGGAGAAGCGAGCGTCGACAATGTTAGAAAAGGATTCGACATCGGTATGGCTGACTGCACGAATACGGAAACGAATTGATGTGGCATTGCCAGGTGGCGACAACGTGGCCTCGCTGCCATTGGCATTAATGGAGGCTACGGTGTTAAAGTTACCACCATTGACGGCCATCTGTACTTCGTGTCGTGCCGTCCCTCCGGGAAGTTCTTGATAGGGATTCCAAGCAAGGTGGATTTCGCTTCCGCAGTCAATGACATCAGCCCGAAGAACCATATTGCTTGCCGCATCGGTGAGTGGCGACGCTGTGAAACAAGAGTCGAACGCATAGAGACGGAAGGTGTGCTCCTCGGTGGAAGGATAGGCTGTGACGCTGTACGAGGTAGCCTGTCCATTCCACAGGGTATCGAGCTCCAGACAGGGACTGCCGCTGCATATGAAATATCCCATGATGTCGGCATCTTGGCTGGGGCTCCATTGAAGTACAATCTGCTGTGCGTTGTTGACCGATACACGGAAGTTGTTGACACCGTTGGTGGGTTCCACTTGGAATAAGGCTTCGGTGTGGGTTGGAGAGACAAGGGTCTGATTCTCGGGGGTGACTGCCCGAATGTAGTAAGACACTTGACTGTAACAGACTGCCCGACTAAGTTGGTCTGTATAGGATGTCTCTGTCGTGGTAGTGAGCACCGAGAATTCGTCTTCTCCCTCAACCTGACGAAGCACCGAATAACTCTCGACCGTTCGGTCTGTAGACCACGAAAGGATAGCAAGCCCGTTCATGTTGCTGAACACGCCCAAGGTGATACATGTATCGGGTGTCTGCGACATAGTCTTGAATGGACATACAAGGAAAAGGATAGGCAACAACAAGGAAGCCATCAGCCGTTGAAGACGAACAAGCTGGGAATAACGGCCTTGCCGTATGAGCAGTTCCTGATGACGTCCCTTTTCCACGATATCCCCTTTTTCTAACACCAATATCTCGTCTGCCTGTTGTATGGTGGTCAGACGATGGGCAATCACCAAAGCAGTACGTCCTTGCAAGGCACTGTTGAGTGCCTGCTGCACCTCGTGCTCGGCTTGGCTGTCGAGTGCCGAGGTGGCTTCGTCAAGTATAAGCAGCCTCGGATTGGTATAGATTGCCCGAGCGATGGCAATGCGTTGCTGCTGTCCGCCGCTGAGCAACGAACCGTGGTCACCCACCATGGTGTCGTAGCCCTGCGGCTGCTGCATAATGAACTCGTGTGCATTGGCAATCATTGCCGCCTGCCGCACTCTTTCCATATCCATCTTGCCTGCGTGGCCAAAGGCGATATTGTGGGCAATGGTGTCGTTAAAGAGTGCTGTGTCCTGCGAGACAAAGCCGATGGCACTTCGATAATCATGGAGCGGGATTTGCTGGATGTTGATTCCACCCAACGTGATGTTCCCCTCTGTAGGAGCGTAGAAGCGAGCCAGCAGATGGGCGATGGTGCTTTTGCCACTTCCCGAACTGCCCACCAAAGCCAGGGTGGAGCCTTCCTTAAGAGTAAAACTGATGTTGCGGAGCACCTCCGTATCGTTATCGTAACGAAAGCCCACATTGCGGAACACCACATCGCCTCCTTTCGGCATCTCGACGGCGGAGCCAGGCAAAAGGTACTCGTTGCTGGCAGGTTGTTGCAGAAACTCCTCTATACGGTCGGCACATGCTCGGCCTTTCTTTATCTGTGAAATGGCCGTGGTCAATTCCTTGGTGGGAGGTATCATCAGCACGAAAAGCATCAGATAGCTGACAAAAAGTTCGGGTGTAATCCCGCCCTTGTTTCCCATAACCAGATAACTGCCGAAAAGCAAGATGACAATAACGACGGCATTGCCCAATGTGTCGCTGACAGGCGAGGCCGAATAGATGCGACGGAACATGCGGGTACGATTGCGGGTGTACTCGCGATTGGAATGGCGGAAACGACGGTTGCTGAAATCAATGGCACTGAAAGCCTTTATCACTTTCAAACCCATGATGGTCTCCTCTGTCATTGACATCAGCGTGGCCTCATGTTCCTGAATGCTTTTCGACTTTTGTTTCAGTTTGTGAGACAATCCACTGATAACGACACCGACGACAGGGAGGGCGGCCAACACCACCAATGTAAGGACCGGGCTGATATAGACCAGCATAGCGAGATAGAGTACAAGCGATATGACGGAGGACAGTAGCGTCTGCACACTGCTTAGAATGCTTTCGTCATACTCCACTACATCGTTGCTGAAGCGACTTAGGATGTCGCCCTTGGAGTTACGAGTGTAGTAACCCAACGGGAGACGCAGTGCATGGGTGAACAACTGGTTGCGAACATCGCGGACCACCAAGGCACGAACGGTGTTTATCTGCACCGCAGCCAAATAGGCAAAGAGATTCTTCAGTGCATAAAGAGCAAAGGTGAGAAGCGAGAAATAGAGCAAAGCTCGCAAGGTGCCGAACTGGACAAGGTAGAGATAAAGCCGCTGCAGGGCCAGACTGACAAGGTTGCCTTCCTGAATGCCGCCCAACATAGCCGCCGCGCCGTTGTCGGCACCGAAGAGCAGCCGTAGGAAGTCGGCCACACTCAGTGCCGTGGCCATGGTGAAAATTACCGCCAACACCGCACACAGCATATACAGCACCATCCGTCCACGAAAAGGTCGTAGATGCTGTAGGGTGAAATTGCGGCGGTGATTCACGTGCTATAACTCAAAGTTTATATCCCAGATAATTGTGGGGAGTAATCTTACGAATACGAGCCTTGACCTCGTCGGCCACATCGAGCGTGTCGACAAACTCGCTGATGGTCTGCTCGGTGACATGGGTGTTGGTGCGAGTGAGCTGCTTGAGCGCCTCATAGGGATTGGGGTAGCCTACGCTACGCAGAATAGTCTGGATAGCTTCAGCGACGACAGCCCAGTTGTTCTCCAAATCATTGAAGAGCGCCTGTTCGTTGAGCAACAGTTTGCCCATGCCTTTCTCGAGCGATGCCGTGGCGATGAGGGTGTGGGCAATAGGCACACCGATATTGCGGCTGACGGTGCTGTCGGTAAGGTCGCGTTGCATACGCGAGATGGGGAGTTTGTGCGACAGATGCTCGAAGATGGCGTTGGCCATGCCGAGGTTGCCTTCGGCGTTCTCGAAGTCGATGGGGTTCACCTTGTGAGGCATGGCACTGCTGCCCACCTCTCCGGCTTTGATTTTCTGTTTGAAGTACTCCATGGAGACGTAGGTCCATATATCGCGACAGAGGTCGATGAGGATAACATTGATGCGTTTGCAGTTGTCGAAATAGGCGGCCATGTTGTCGTAGTTCTCAATCTGCGTGGTGTATTGCAGGCGCTCCAGTCCGAGATGTTCGCTGACAAAACGGTTGCCAAAGCCACGCCAGTCAATCTCGGGATAGGCTGCCAAGTGAGCATTGAAGTTGCCTGTGGCACCACCAAACTTGGCGTTGAAAGGAATCTGGCCGAAGTAGTCCATCTGTCGGCGCATACGGTAGGCATATACCATGATTTCTTTGCCCAGCGAGGTGGGCGAGGCAGGCTGTCCGTGGGTGTGAGCCAGCATGGGGATGTCTTTCCACTCGTTGGCACGTTCCTCCAGTATGGAGAGGATACGCTGCAGGGCGGGCATCAGCACTTGTTCGTGGCAGTCCTTCATGGAGAGGGGGACCGAAGTGTTGTTGATGTCCTGCGAGGTGAGGCCGAAGTGGATAAACTCCTTGTAGGATTCCAAACCCAGAGCGTCGAAGTGCCGTTTGAGGAAATACTCCACGGCCTTGACGTCGTGGTTGGTGGTCTTCTCGATCTCCTTTATTTCGGCGGCATCGTTGTCGGTGAACTGTTCGTAGATGGCCCGCAGTTTGGGGAACATCAGTGGGTCGAAGCCTTGCAGTTGAGGGAGGGGCAGCTGGCAGAGGGCGATAAAATACTCCACTTCGACACGTACACGGTATTTGATCAGTGCTCCTTCGGAGAAAAAGGCTGCGAGCGGCTCCACCTTGTTGCGGTAGCGGCCGTCGATGGGCGATATGGCATTCAGTGCATTCATGTATTGATTCGTTTTTTTGTTTGTACAATTGCTATAACAGTTCCTTGCTGTTGAGGAAGGTGTGGTTCTGCATCAGTTTCTGCACTTTTTTGTTGGCGGCGCAGTCGAGCAGTGCCCCGGCATACATGGTGTTGTGCATGTCGGTGCCGAGGAACTCCACCCACCCGTTTTCGATAAAGGCGAAAGCCTTGTTTTGCGCTGCCTCGCCGTAGAAGCCGCTAAGCGAAAGGACATTGCACTGGAAGTAGACGCCTTGTTCCTTCATGTCGTGCAGTTTGCGGCTGGTGGCGCTGTAGTAGGGATAGCGTTCGGGGTGAGCCAGAATCACCTCGTAGCCTTTCATCATCAGGTCGAAGAGGGTCTCTTCGATGCCCATACGCACCTGATGGAGCGAAAGTTCGAGGAGGAGGTATTTGTTCTTGCGGCCAATCTGGAGGAACTTGGGGTTGGCCACACGGTCGGCGAAGCTGTCGTCGATGCGGTATTCGCCGCCGATGCCCATCAATTCCATGTCGACGCCGTTGTCCTTCAGTTCCGAGCGAAGTCTGTTGTAGCGATTGGTGATGTCCTCCTCGGTGTTGGGGAAACGGGGATGCTGGAAATGTGGGGTGATATACATTTTGTTGTATCCCACACGCTTCATGACTTCGATGCAGTCCATGGTTTCTTGGAGGCTGCGGCTGCCGTCGTCCACTTGTGGGACAAGGTGGCAGTGCATGTCCACGCCCAGCGATTCAAAGATCGGTTCGACATTTTTGTTTTTTTTGTTGCGTTTCAGGAATTCAAACATAGCGAAGGGAGTTTTAAGTAGTTGTCATTCTATTCTACTGATTTGGGCGCCGAGGCGGCGGAGACGTTCGTCGATGTGCTGGTAGCCTCGGTCGATTTGCTCGATGTTGTCGATGCGGCTGGTGCCCTGTGCGCTGAGGGCGGCGATGAGCAGGGCGACGCCGGCGCGGATGTCGGGCGAGGCCATACGCAGGCCGCGCAGGGGGTAGGCGTGGTCGAGGCCGATGACGGTGGCGCGGTGTGGGTCGCAGAGGATGATTTGAGCACCCATGTCGATGAGCTTGTCGACAAAGAAGAGTCGGCTCTCGAACATCTTCTGGTGTATCAGCACGCTGCCTTTGGCTTGGATGGCCACGACGAGAGCGATGCTGATGAGGTCGGGGGTGAAACCGGGCCAGGGGGCGTCGGCGACGGTCATGATGGAGCCGTCCCTGAAACGCTCGATGGTGTAGTGGTCTTGCCCTGGAATATAGAGGTCGTTGCCTTTCTGCCAGACTTCGATGCCGAGACGGCGGAACACTTGGGGAATCATGCCGAGATGTTCGACCTGCACGTCTTTGATGGTGATGTCGCTGCGGGTCATGGCGGCCATGCCGATGAAGCTGCCGACCTCAATCATGTCGGGCAGCAGGCGGTGGCGGCAGCCGTGGAGTTCCTTGACGCCAACGATGCGGAGAAGGTTACTGCGGACGCCCTCGATGTGGGCACCCATGCTGTTGAGCATGTTGCAGAGTTGGTAGACATAGGGTTCGCAAGCGGCGTTGAGGATGGTGGTCTCGCCTTCGGCCAGGACGGCGGTCATGATGATGTTGGCGGTGCCGGTGACGCTGGCTTCGTCGAGGAGCATGTAGCGGCCTTTGAGTCCGTGGGGGGCTTCGACGCTGTAGCCGATGCGGCGACGGTCGACGACGGCACCGAGTTTCTCCATGCCGATGAAGTGGGTGTCGAGGCGTCGGCGGCCTATCTTATCGCCACCGGGCTGGGGCATGAGGGCTTTGCCGAAGCGACTGAGCATGGGGCCGACGAGCATGATGCTGCCGCGGAGGGCGGCGGCTTTGGAGACGTATTCGTCGGAGGTGAGGGCGTCGAGGTTGACGTTGTCGGCACGGAAGGTGTAGCTGCGTTCGTGCTCGTTGACTTGGGTGCAAGAGATTTTGACACCGAGCAGGCCGAGCAGTTCAATTAGTTTGTTGACGTCGCGGATGTCGGGCACGTTGTCTATCGTCACCTCGTCGGCAGTGAGCATGACGGCGCTGATGACTTGCAGTGCCTCGTTCTTGGCTCCTTGGGGGACGATGTCGCCGTTGAGCCTGATGCCTCCTTTGATTTCGAATGAACTCATGACGGTCGTTATTGGTGGTTAGAGCATCGGGTTGTTGTTTTTCTTCTTCTTTTTCTTTTTCTTCCTGCCGGAGGTGGACTCGCTGACGATGTTGGGTGTGAGGTGGTAGGGGATGTCAACCTTGCTGGCGCCGAGGCGACCTTTGGAGATACGCATCATCTGGTTGTCGAGCACCTGGTTGTTGACGTCGAGGTTGTAGCTGAGGTAGGATTTCTTGACTTGGGCGGTGAGCAGCACGTTGAGCAGTTCCTTGTCCTCGCTGTCGGGCATATCGGCCACGGCGTTGACCATGTCCTCAAGGCAGCGGCCATAGTGGGGGAAGTGGAGGTCGCGGCTGTTCTTGTAGGCGATGCGGCGTGGGGAGAACTGGACGCTCTCGGAGCGGGTGAGGTTGTAGGGGCAGTCGACGTCGAGTTGCCAGTCGGACATAATCATCAGGTGGTCCCACAGGCGGCGGTGGTAGTCTTCGCCCTCTTTGGCGTGGGGGTTGACCATGCCCATGACCTTGACGATGGCCTCGGCGGCGCGGGTGCGGAGCTTGCGGTCGGGGATGGTCTTGGCGAACTCAATCATCTTGTAGACGTTGCGACCATAGTCGTTGATTCGCAGTTTGGGTCGTTTGGTGTTGTATTCCATGTTTTGCTGTAATCCATTATGTGTTTAGAAACCGAAGGCGGCGAACCCGCTGTCGTAGGCCGTCCACGGGCATCCGAAGCCATAGCCCACGGGGCCGCCCCAACCGCAGTAGTAGGGGCTCTCCCACAGCATGCGTCCTATGGCGCCGGTGTTGTCGCGGACGAGGCCCACGTGTAGCGTCAGGTAGTTGTTGTCGCCCAAGCGGTATTGCATCGAGGCCGAGACACCGTAGGCGTCGAGATTGTAGGGCACGGGGCTCCAGAGGGTGGCGGTCTGTCCGCCGAGATAGAAGGCCGAGGCAGTGAAGGCCATGTTGCCCGACCGGTATTCGGCACCCACATTGACGGCGGCGGCGGTGCTGCTGTTGCGACGGGGCGCCATGCTGCGAGGCTGTGGCGCGGGCAGCATGTCGACGGCGTTGATGACGGCAAAGCCGGCCTTGAGCGACCAACGGCTGTCCAACTGATAGGTGAGACGGGGCGCCATGACGGTGTAGCCCTGCGTCTGTCCCCAGCCCGAGGCCATGCCGGCGCCCACGGTGCCGTGCACCTGCAGGCGGCTGACGGTGTCCCGACGCTGGCTGTCCCACTGGGCGAGCGAGGCCACCGAGGGCAGCAGCAGGAGGAGCAGCACGAGGGTCTTATGTTTGTTGTTGTTCATCGGTAGTCGTTTTTTATTGTCATAGTAACGGCGTTCCCCTATATATATTGTAAGAGACAGCCTAAATTTAACGCCCCAAAAGGTTTCTCCTCCGTCACATCGGGAAGATTGTGTATATTTGCAAAAAAAAGGTGACCGCGTCACCGACAGCAACAAACAATAAATCACCATGAAACGTATCGCACACCTGACACTCGCCCTGGCCCTTTTGGCCTTCGGCTCCTGCAGCATCTACCACCCCCAGACGGTGGACATCCCCCTCATCAACCATGTCGGCGACACCCGCGTCGACGCCGCGGTGGGCGTGAGCGCCTTCCTGATGCTGCCCGACGTGGTGACCGTGGGCGGCACGGTGAGCCACGGCTTCAACGACTGGATAGCCGGACAGGTCCACCTCAACTACGGCGGCGAG
>CAJOQB010000005.1 GCA_905236405.1 uncultured Bacteroidales bacterium | reverse complement strand
GGCGGCTACGATGTGTTCTACACCACAGGCAATATCGACGAGGGCTTCAAAGCGCCCATCAATCTGGGCAGCAGCCTCAACACCGCCGCCAACGAGCTCTATTTCTCGGTCAACACCTCCAACCCCAAGAACGGCTATCTGGCCTCCAACCGTCACGGAAGCTTCGGCAACGCCACCTGTTGCAACGACATCTACCGTTGGCGTACGCAGAAACCCAAACAGCCTCGCGTGGAGACTGTGCCCGTCGTGACGGTGGAGAAGAAAGGAGCCGTCCACAGCCTGTTGCCCATCAGTCTCTATTTCGACAACGACATCCCCGACCCCAAGTCGGAACTCTACACCACCAACCAGACCTATTTCCAGACCTACAACCGCTATATGTTCCGTCGGCAGACCTACAAGAACGCCTTTGCCGGTATTGACGACGAAGAGCGTCGCGACTCCCTCTTGGCCAAGGTCGACTATTTCTTCGACAACGAAGTTCACGCCAACTGTGTGAAGTTCGAGGAATTCATCAACCTCCTCATCGACGACCTCAGCGAAGGACGCCGTGTAAGCATGACCGTCGAGGGGTATGCTTCGCCTGTCCACTCCAACCAATACAACGCCAAGATTTCAAGCCGTCGTGTAGGCACCATCGTCAACCAGTTGATGGAATACGATCACGGTCGTCTGCGTCGTTTCCTGAGCAACTCGGGCAACGACACCGTAGGCTCGCTCGTCATTCGAGAACGGGCATATGGCAGCAGCCGTGCGGCACAAGGGGTCAGCGACAACCGTAACGATGCCAGCCGCTCGGTGTACAGCGTCGACGCCAGCCGCGAACGTCGTATCGAGATACAAGACTACCAGTATCTCGAAGACGACAGCAGCCTTATCTCCTGTCTCCGCGTTCCGTCGCGAGCCAAACATATCGGCACGTACCGCTGCGGCGAGATTTCCGATGTCGAGGTACGACTGCAGCACAACGCCCTGTTGGAACAGTCGCTCGACTTCATCAGCGTCGGAAGCCCCAATATGTCGGTGGTGGGCTACAGCCGCGTCACTCCTGGCCGCGATTTGGTCATCTACATGCGTATGGACAACCGCAAGGCGTCGCCCGTCGTCTCCGACTTCGTCCCCCTCACCATCCGCATCAAAGGCGAGGAGGTCACACAGACCCTCTTCCTCGAATACACGCTGGTGAAATAGCCACCATACAAATTATTATATACAAAAACTCCTGGACATTGTCGCATCGACAGCATCCAGGAGTTTTGTTATTTCCAACAGGTTTACGTCGCACCTATCACCGCGAGCGACGGCGGAAAAGACCCTTGTGTTTCGTCTCTTTCTCGGCTTCCAATCGGAAGACCACAGGCAACGAGAAAGCGGCTCTGACAGGTTTGTCCTGCTGCATGGCGGGTGTCCATCGAGGCATCTGGCTAATGACCCGCACCACCTCCTCGCTCATGCCGTAGCCGGGGTCTTTCAGCACCTTGATGTTGGATATCGACCCATCTTTTTCGACAACGAAAGTGACGATGACCGTACCGACAGCCCTTTCTGCCTTTGCTTTCTTGGGATAGATGATATGGCTTCCCAAATACTGGTAGAGTGCATCGACGCCGCCAGGATAAGCGGGTTCCTTATCCACGAGGACAAAGTGGGTTTGCTCAGCATCCAAGCTGTCGATTTGCGCTTGTATCGGGGTTGCCCACGCCAACAGCATCGCTGTCACAGTATAGATCAATAGTTTTTTTGTATTCATATCTTTTCTGTTTGTCATTATTGTGTTGAGATTAAGCGTACTGGCACAGCACACCGAATACTCAAACGATGCCGCAAAGTTACATCTTTTCCTTCACTCGACAAAATATTTTCTGTCAAAAACCACTCTATATTAATTATTTTAGTATTTTTGCAAGGTCGTCACTGTAACGGACAATCCTTCTAAATATACTATAACAATCTGACTATCAAACATTGCCATTCCGTCAACGACAGTACAAAACGAATGTAATAAAACAATCAACAACAATAAAACGCCTTATATTATGGTAGATTACAAAAAAATAGGACTTGTGAACACCCGTGCAATGTTCGCAAAGGCTGTTGACGGCGGCTATGCCATTCCCGCTTTCAACTTTAACAACATGGAACAGATGCAGGCCATCATCCAGGCCGCTGTTGCCACCAATTCGCCCGTCATCCTCCAAGTGTCGAAGGGTGCTCGTGAATATGCCAACCAAACCCTTCTACGCTACATGGCCGAAGGTGCTGTCGAGTATGCCAAGGAACTGGGTTGCAAGAAACCCGAAATCGTTCTTCACCTCGATCACGGCGACAGCTACGAAACCTGCAAGAGCTGCATTGACATGGGTTTCTCCTCTGTGATGATTGACGGATCGTCGTTGCCCTACAAAGAGAATGTAGCTTTGACAAAGAAAGTGGTCAACTATGCTCACAAATTCGACGTAACCGTCGAGGGCGAACTCGGCGTGCTGGCTGGTGTCGAAGACGAAGTGTCGGCAGAAGAGAGCCACTACACCAAGCCCGAAGAGGTCATCGACTTTGTCACCAAGACGGG
>CAJOQB010000004.1 GCA_905236405.1 uncultured Bacteroidales bacterium | reverse complement strand
GTCCACGACGTTGTATCTGGCGTATCAGCGAGGGAACGTCGCCTTGTAGATAGATGAGCAGGTCGGGAGCAGGCAGGAACGACGACAACAGTTCGAAGATGGCCAGGTAGTTGTCCATGTCGCGGGTGTTCATCAGTCCCATGGCTTGCAGGTTGGGGGCGAAGATATAGGCATCCTCGTAGAGGGTGCGGTCTTGGACAAAGTCGATGCCCGACTTCTTGATGTCGTATATTTGCTTGAAGCGGGTGTGAAGGAAATAAATCTGGAGATTGAAACTCCAGCGACGCATGTCCTCGTAGAAGCTGTTGATGTAAGGATTGTTGTCCGACGATTCGAACAAAGCCTGATAGCCGTAATGTTTGGCCAGCTGCTTGGTGAGGGTGGTTTTCCCCGAACCGATATTTCCTGCTATTGCGATATGCATAATCTTCGTTGTTTTGTCGAGTCGATAAAATGGTTACTTTTTGCTTGCCTTGATGACTTTCTTCAAGATACGCAAACCGGTGTTGATGGTGCTGCTGGTCTCGGTGCCCAATTGCTTACGCATCTCTTTCTTCAGTTGGCGTTCCACCGCTTTCATGCCCTCTTCCTGTAGTGTCTCGCCCAGCGACTTGGTGGTTTTCTTCTTGCTGCTGGTCGAAGTGCTCTTACGGGTGGTGGCACTCTTGCGGGTGGTGGTGCTTTTGCGTCGAGTGGTCGATTTGCGTTTGGTCGACGTGGTGGAGGTTCGCCGTTTGGTGGTTCCACCCGTTGCCTTGCGAAGTTCTTTGGTGGCCTTTTTTGCCACCTCTTTCGACAGTTCTTCTTTCAATATCTCTTTTATCGACTCGTCCATGACGTCTATATATTATTAATTCTTTTCGATGAAAGCATGATTTTAAACTACACCCTCACAACCTTCAGACGAACCATGCGTTTGAATGTTAAGGGAATATCCAAAAAGACACTTTCTTTTCAAATTGGCAAATATACAAAAAAAATGAAACATGTTTCTTTTTGTGCAAAAAATAGGGTGTCGGAAAATGACCGTGAAAAAAATAAATGAAAAAAGGCTGGCGGAATTGAAAAATGATGTATCTTTGCAATCTAAATTTACTACACAATGGGTGCAAATAATAACGGTAAAGTATTCATTTTCTCGGGTCGTGCAACGAAAGACCTCGCTCAGCGTATTGCTGAAAAATATGGAATCGCTCTTGGAAACTCGGCTGTTTTCCAATATGCTGATGGTGAATTCCAGCCTTCTTACGAAGAGACCATCCGTGGAGGAAAGGTCTTCATCGTCCAGTCGACCATTCCTCCTACCGACAACCTCTTCGAGTTGCTGATGATGGTCGACGCCGCTCGTCGTGCCTCTGCCGACAAGATTGTCGCCGTTATTCCTTATTATGGTTTTGCTCGTCAGGACCGCAAGGACAAACCCCATGTCCCCATTACCTCCAAGCTGATTGCCACCATGTTGACGGCAGCCGGTGTGGACCGTATCATCACCATGGACCTCCATGCTGACCAGATACAGGGCTTCTTCGACATTCCCGTTGACCACCTCTTCGGCTCGTCGCTCTTTATGCCTTACATCCGCTCGATGGAAATTCCTATCGACGACATCCTCTTTGCTTCGCCTGACTTGGGCGGCAGCCGTCGTGCAGGTATGTATGCCAAGACGCTGGGCAACAGTTTCGTGATGTGCTACAAGCATCGCAACAAACCCAATGAAATCGGTGAGATGCGCCTTATTGGCGAGGTGGCTGGCAAACACGTTATCCTGTTGGACGACATCATCGACACAGGTACCACTATCTGCAAGGCTGCCAACCTCATCAAAGAGAACGGCGCTTTGACCGTGCGTGCCATGATTACCCACCCCGTGTTGAGTGGCAACGCCATTGAAAAGATTGAGGACTCGGCACTCGAGGAACTTGTGGTGGCTGACACCATTCCTTTGAAACGCCCCTCGTCGAAAATCCATGTGTTGAGCACCGACTGGCTGATAGCCGAAGCCATCCGTCGTATTGTCAACAACGAGTCGATAGACAACCTTTACGAGACCACCATCCATCGCAAAGGCATCATCGACCGAATCACCCCCGATGAACAATAATCCAATTTATTAATAACCGCCCCTTGGGGCATAAAAACAATTAAAAAATGAGAATAGTATCAATGAGCGGTTCTCTTCGCGAGAACGTAGGGAAAAAGGATGCTAAAGCACTGCGCAAACAAGACCGCGTGCCTTGTGTTATGTACGGCAATG
>CAJOQB010000003.1 GCA_905236405.1 uncultured Bacteroidales bacterium | reverse complement strand
GAAGCCGTGGCGTATCTTCCTCATCCAGTTCCTCAACATTGCCGGTGTGGGTCCCATCTGCGGTGCCATCATGGGTGCCCAGTTCGGTACCTCGTCTTTCCTGTGGATTGTCTTCGGTTGCATCTTTGCCGGAGCAGTCCACGACTTCATCGCCGGATTCATCTCCATCCGTCAGGATGGTGCCTCGCTGCCCGAGATTCACGGCAAGTATTTAGGCAACGGCATGAAGCAGTTCATGCGAGGCTTCACCGTGCTGCTGATGATTTTGGTGGGTGCCGTCTTTGTCAACACCCCTGCCGTGTTGCTCAACCAGAACTTCACCCCCAACTGGAACATCTTCGTCTGGGTGGGCATCATCTTCGCCTACTATTTGGTGGCGACGCTGCTTCCCATCGACAAACTGATTGGCAAGATTTACCCCATCTTCGGTTTGTTGCTTCTCGGTATGGCGGTGGCCATCTTTGTGGCGTTCATCGTCTACAAGCCGGCCATCCCCGAGGTGTGGCAGGGACTTCAGAACCAACATCCCAATGCCGAGCACAACCCCATCTTCCCCATGATGTTCATCAGCATCGCCTGTGGTGCCATCAGCGGTTTCCACGCCACGCAGAGTCCTTTGATGGCTCGTTGTATGGTGAACGAGAAACAGGCGCGTCCCATCTTCTACGGTGCTATGATTACCGAAGGCGTGGTGGCGTTGATATGGGCAGCGGCAGCGACGGTGTTCTATCACGACCCCTTGCTGGCCGCCAAGACCATCGACGCCACAGGACATCCCTTGGGCGGCAACGCTATGGTGGGCGTGATTGCCAACGAGTGGTTCCCACCGGTCATCGCCACCATCTGTGTGTTGGGTGTGATTAGTGCCGCCATCACCAGCGGCGACACCGCGCTGCGGTCGGCACGACTCATTGTGGCCGACTTCATGCACGTCGACCAGAAGCCCATCGGCAAGCGACTGTTGGTGGCGTTGCCCGTCTTCGTCGTCTCCGCCGCCCTGCTCATCTTCTCGTTGGTCGACAAGGCCGGCTTCGACTACATCTGGCGTTATTTCTCGTGGGCCAACCAAGTGCTCTCGATGGTCACCTTGTGGGCCGTCACCGTCTTTCTGGCACAGCATCGTCCGAAGACGGGCTGGTATTGGATGACCCTCATCCCCGCGTTGTTCATGACGATGGTCACCGTCAGTTTCATCTTCGTGGCCGAGAAGGAGGGCTTGGGAAGCATGATACCCCATCGGCTGGGTTACCTCCTTGCCGCCCTCGTCACGGTGGTGTTGCTGTTGGTCTTTGTCCGTTGGCATCATCGCTTTGTGTCGAAAAAAGAACAGGCTGAACAATAAATAATCATAATGCTCGTTCTTTGGGGCGAGTATTTTTTTAACAAATAGAAAAACATCATTCCTTATGACTATGAAACGGAATATCGCGTTCGCAATGACTATTCTGATGGCACTCAGTGCTATGGCTGCCGGTCCCCGCAAGAACTCACGTACCGAGATGGGCATTCACGGCAACGCTTTGTATGTCATCGAGTATACCTACAATCTTCACAGCGGCAAAGGCGGCGGGCGGCAGCTTGTCTGCATCGACTCCATCACCTTTGACAAGCGAGGCAACTTCCAGGACAAGATTCGTCGCACCAACGGCGAGTATACCTATTTCTCCTACTACTTCGACGTCAACGGCTATGCCCTCGGGTGGAACGAGTACAACCGTGCCAACCAGCTGACGGGCCGTACCGCTTACCTCAACGACCGCAACGGCAACCGCATCGAGCGTACCGTCTACATGAACGACCGTATGTCGAAGAAAGAGACCTCTCGGTACGAGAACAACCGTCTCGTCGAGGAGCAGTCCTACAACCCCAATGGCACCGTGGCCGAGAAGCGTGTCTATAAATACGACAACAAAGGCAACAACACCGAGATGGAGTTCTACAACGCCGCCGGCGAGTTGACACAGCGTTATCTATACAGCTACGACGACCGCGGCAACCGCATCGAGTGGCGTTACTACGATGCCGACGAGTTCCTCGTCATGCTGACCACCTACTATTATGACGACCACGACAACGTCATCGAGGTCTCCAGCTTCAACTACGACGAGCACCTCAACTGGAAGCATTCCTATGTCTACGAGTACGACGAGGATGACAACTGGGTGCGTCAAACCATCTACCGTAACAACAAACCCTATCAGGTAATTGAGCGAGAGATTGCCTTCCCTGCAGATTGAGAGGGATGATTCTGAATAATTTGTATGAGAACACCGACCTTGTCGGTCGGCTGGGTGATGCTTTGAAACCGAGCCAGGCACGTGTGCATCTGGCAGGGGTCAAAGCATCGCTGCTTTCTGTGTTGGGTGCTTCGGTGGCCCGTCCCGACGACCGTCGTCACCTTTTCATTGCCCCCAGCAAAGAGGATGCCTACTATCTGCTCAACGACTTGGAAGAGCTGTTGGAGGAGACCACCAAAGAGCTCGACGACAAACGCATCCTCTTTTTCCCCACCACCTATCGCCGTCCCTATCAGACCGAAGAGACCGACACCGCCAACAGCCTGCAACGCACCGAGGTGGTCAAACGGTTGGCAGGTCCCTCGCACCCCATCGTCGTCACCTTCCCCGAGGCGTTGAGCGAGAAAGTGATATCGCAACGCACTTTGGCCAGCAACACCCTGCAAATCAATCGCGGTAGCGACTTGACGATGGACTTTGTGACCGACATGCTGCAGGAGTACGAATTCGACCGCGTCGACTTCGTAGTGGAGCCTGGCCAGTTCGCCATCCGAGGCGGCATCATCGACGTCTTCTCCTATGCCAACGAGCATCCCTACCGCATCGAGTTCATGGGCGATACCATCGACTCGCTCCGTTCCTTCGACCCCGTCACCCAGCTCTCCATCAACCAGTACGACCAGCTGACCATCATCCCCAACCTGGCCACCCATCGTCCCACCCGTTTGGTGGTGGAGGAGAAGGTAAGCCTGCTGCACTATTTCGGCGACGACGACGTGGTGTGGGTCGAGGCCCTGATGCGTACCTGCGAGACTATCGACAACGCGTTGGCCAACGCCCGGAAGGAGTATGCACAAATCGCGACTCCTGTCGAGCACAAGCCACCCGAAGAGCTCTACAGCACGGCCAACGACTTCCTGAAAGAGCTGCTGCGATGCAAAGTGGTCGAAAGCGGCAGCGCCGTCTTCTTCAACAAAGCCACGGTCGTCGAGCTGAACTGCGACGTGCAGCCCTTGTTCCACAAACAGTTCGACATGCTTGTCAGCACGTTGGTGGAATACAAGGCCAAAGGCTATGTCAACTTCATCTGTACCAGTTCCGACCAGCAACGCAAGCGGTTCGAAAAAATACTCAACACCCTCCTCACGCAAAGCTCCACCATCGACGAAGCCACCCGTCAGCTCTATTTCGACGACATCCGCAACATGGTGATACCCCTGTCGCTTCACGGCGGCTTCGTCGACCACGACAACCATATCGTTTGTTTTACCGATCATCAGATTTTCGAGCGGTACCACAAGTACAAGGTCCGCGACATGAAGGATGTTCATGAGGCGTTGACCCTCAAGGAACTCTTCGAACTCAAGCCAGGCGATTATGTCACCCATATCGACTACGGTGTCGGCCGTTTTGCCGGCTTGGAGATGATAGAAAACAACGGACGGCAGCAGGAGGTTATCCGGCTGGTGTACAAAAACAACGACACGCTCTATATCAGCATCCACGGCCTCCACAAAATCAGTCGCTATGTGGGCAAAGAGGGCGTGCCACCCACCCTCAACCGGCTGGGCAGCAGCACATGGCAAGTCCTCAAGCAGCGTACCAAGAAGCAGGTGAAGGACATCGCCAAAGACCTCATCGCCCTCTATGCCAAACGCAAAGCCTCCCAAGGTTTCGCCTACAGCGCCGACGGCTATCTGCAAAACGAGCTCGAGGCCTCCTTCATGTACGAGGACACCCCCGACCAGCTCAAAGCCACCCGCGACGTCAAGGACGACATGGAGTCGTCCAGCCCCATGGATCGTCTGGTGTGCGGCGATGTTGGCTTTGGCAAGACCGAGGTGGCCATCCGTGCCGCCTTCAAGGCGGTGTGCGATTCCAAGCAGGTGGCTGTGCTTGTCCCCAGCACCATCTTGGCCTTCCAGCATTACAACACCTTTGTCGAACGGTTGCACGGCATGCCTGTCAACATCGACTACCTGAACCGATTCCGTACCGCCAAGGAGCGGACACAGATACTCAACCGGCTGGCCGAAGGCAAGATAGACATCATCATCGGCACCCATGCCCTCACCAACACCAAGGTGCAGTTCAAAGACCTGGGACTCCTCATCATCGACGAGGAACAGAAGTTTGGCGTAGCGGTCAAAGAGAAGCTGCGGCAGATGCGGGTCAACGTCGATTGTCTGACGCTCACCGCCACCCCCATTCCACGCACCCTGCAATTCTCGCTGATGGGTGCCCGCGACCTCTCGGTCATACAGACCCCGCCCCCCAATCGCCAACCCATCCAGACCGAGTTGGTCACCTTCAGCGAAGAGGTCATCCGCGACGCTATCCGTCGCGAGATGGGACGCAACGGACAGGTCTTTTTCGTCAGCAACCGAGTGGAGAACCTCGACGAAATGGCCGGCCTTGTCGCGCGACTGGTGCCCGACGCCGTGGTGGCCGTCGCTCACGGCCAGATGGACGGCAAAGTGGTGGAGGAGACGCTCATGCGTTTCATCGAGGGCGACATCGATGTGTTGGTGGCCACCTCCATTGTCGAGAACGGTCTCGATATTCCCAATGCCAACACGATGATTATCAACAATGCCCAGTCTTTTGGCCTTGCCGACCTCCACCAGATGCGCGGTCGTGTCGGTCGCAGCAACCGCAAAGCCTACTGCTACATGTTGATACCCTCCTACAGCGTCTTGACCGACGAGGCACAGAAGCGGCTCAAAGCCATCGAAGAGTTCAGCACCGTCGGCTGCGGTTTCAATCTGGCTATGCGTGACCTCGACATCCGTGGCGCCGGCAACATTCTCGGTGCCGAGCAGAGTGGCTTCATCAGCGAGATAGGCTACGATATGTACCACAAAATCCTCAACGAAGCCATCGACGAGCTGAAGGAGACCG
>CAJOQB010000002.1 GCA_905236405.1 uncultured Bacteroidales bacterium | reverse complement strand
CCGACACCTACCGCTACCAAGACCCCTCGTCGGGCGTCTACCTGTTACAGGTCGGCGACTATCCCGCCCGCAAGGTGACGATAGTGAAGTAAAAGCGAATCGCGTAATACGATAATACCCCAATCCTTATTGACTGATTGCATATGCGTTTGCACGTATATGCAATCAATTGTTGTTTTGTCGGATTTTGAGAAAATGTAATAATATAGCAAAATAAAAAGTGAGATTTTGTAATATTCACAGCATTTAAATTGTGAGAAAATGTAATTTTTAAACAAAATAAATTTTGAGGATATGCAGAAAGGTTGTGTCTTTGCATTTGTAGATTATTTGATATGAGTTGGCGACTATCCCGCCCGCAAGGTGACGATAGTGAGGTAAACGCGAATTTTCTGTAAATCAGGGCGACATTGAAAATGCCGCCCTTTTTTTGCACCCATAGGTGGACAGGCACTTTATTCATGTCAACCAGAATGTGAGGAACGATGTCCGAGGTTTAATAATTGCGGTAAAAAAAACACGAATTTTGTCTGTAACTGCGGAGAAAAATCCACGATTTTGCAGTAAAAAATTATCAAATCAAAGAAAATGAGTATTTTTGCATAATGATAATTTAATTGTAATAGATATGAAAAGAATATACAATGCTTATTATGAGTATCTTAAAACCGTTGATACGCATTTTGTCCGCTATCTTTATGACAGAATTCCGTGGGATGACCCTTTGGTTTTGATATTAGGTACTCGTGGAGTAGGCAAGACAACAATGATGTTGCAACACATCCTTTTGACACACAAAGAGGAGGAGTCGCTTTATGTAAGTGCTGACAACCCATTTCTTTCAACAACGTCTTTGATTGATTTGGCGGAATACTTCTGCAATCATGGGGGAGAATACCTTTATATCGATGAAGTACACAAATACCCGGGATGGGCTCGCGAAATCAAAACAATATACGATATCTATCACACTCGGTTGAACATCAAGTTGTCAGGCTCGTCCATGATAGATATCATACGGGGAATTGAGGTGGATCTCAGTCGTCGTTGTCTGCCTTTTGTCCTTGAGCCTATGTCGTTCAGAGAGTACCTTAACTACTCGTTAGGGTTAGATATAAAACCATTCACCTTGGACGAGATTCTGGCGGGAAAAGTAAAATTGCCCAAAGATGTAGAGTATCCTCTTCAACTGTTTGGGCAGTATCTGCGTAGTGGGAACTATCCTTTTTTTAAGGAGAGAGATTTTCTCAGAAGGATTGACATCGTGGTGTCACAGACCTTGGACGTGGATATCCCTCAACAAATCAATGCAAGCATGGCCACGGTGCGCAAGCTGAAAAAACTGATGCAAGTATTAGCGCAAAGCACTCCATTCAAACCTAACCTTTCCCATTTGGGACGCACATTGGAGATGGACAGAACATCGGTAGGGGATATGCTATATCATTTGGAGAAAGCTGGTCTATTACGGCAACTACGCGAGGACGAGGATATTATGGACAGGCTGACTAAGGTGGAGAAGGTGTATCTAAACAATCCTAATCTGTGCTATTCATTGTGCGACGAAGAGCCGGACAAAGGAACGCTGCGTGAGACTTTTTTCTTCTCTCAGATGGCCGTAAACCACAAAGTGGTTGCATCTCCAGTAAGTGACTTTATTGTAGATGGTCACACTTTTGAAGTGGGCGGAAAAAACAAAAAAAGGAAACAGATAGCCAATGTTGATGATTCGTACGTGGTGAAGGATGACATTATGTATGCATACCAGAATATCATCCCCCTGTGGATGTTTGGACTAAACTATTGATATGAAACTATAGGGAACAGACAATTCACGTTGTCGGCCAAGCCGACGGCACACCATAAAAGAAGAAACCATTCACACCGAACAGAGATATTATTATTCATATAAATCAGGGCGACACTCGAAAGTACCGCCTTTTTTTGCGTTTCTTCCTTTGACCTAACCTTGACTTACCTTTGACTTTCCCTTGTGACTCTGATGTAAGTCTGATGTAAGTCTGATGTAAGTCTGATGTAAGTCTGAGGCAAGAAAGTTATTACATCGCTAACTGTGACGGCATCTGCTGGCTGAGGCAGTGGAAGCTACCGAGACCCCAGATGATGTCGGTGCTGTCGATGCCGACAATCTCGCGGTCGCGGAAACACTCCTCGAGGATGTAGGCGGCACGGGTGTCGTTGTCGCACTTGTAGGTGGGAAAGATGACCAAGCCGTTGGCGATATAGAAGTTGGCGTAGCTGGCGGGAAGCCGCTGCCCTTCGTAGTAGACGGGCGAGGGCATGGGCAGCTCGACGACGGTGGGCTGCTTGCCGTTGGCCAAGCGGCAACGGTTGAGGGTGGCGAGGTTCTGCTGCAAGGGCTCGTAGTTGCTGTCGTCCTTGTTGCTCTCGACAGCGGTGACGATGGTGTCGGGGGAGACGAAACGGCTCAGGTCGTCGACATGACCGTCGGTGTCGTCGCCGTCGATGCCGTCACCCAACCAGATGATATTGTCCAATCCATAGTAGTCGCACAGATAACGCTCGATGTCGGCTTGCGTCAGTTGGGGGTTGCGGTTGGGATTGAGCAGGCACGAGGTGGTGGTGAGCACATCGCCGACGCCGTTGAAGTCGACGCTGCCTCCCTCCATGACGATGCCCGGGTGGAAGGTCTTCATGCCCATGCACTCGGCGATAAGGGTGGGAATCTTGTCGTCGAGGTCGGCGGGGTACTTGCCGCCCCAAGCGTTATAGTTCCAGTTGACGATGGCACGACGGCCAGGCTCTTTGCGGTTGAGGAGGAACGCAGGGCCGTGGTCGCGACACCATGCGTCGTTGGTGGGGAACTGGTGGAACTCGAGATTGACCATGAAGGCGCCGGCGGCGTGGAGTGCCGCTTTGACCAAAAACTCCATGGTGTCGTCCTGCACGTTGATATGAACCGTCTCGACCTCGGTGAGGGTCTTGATAAAGAGGTTGTAGGAGGGAACGATGGTCTCTATCTTGCTTGGCCACGAGTCTTGGTTGTGAGGATAGCTGAGCCAGGTGGCTTCGTGCTGTTCCCATTCGGCAGGGAAATAATATCCGAGTTCTTTAGGGGTCATGTTCGATGTTATTTGGTGGATGAAACAATATTCTATTGAAGGGGATGGGTAGGGGAGAGTTGTCGCCAGAGCTCCCAGATGACGATGCCGGCGGCGATGCTGATGTTGAGCGAGTGCTTGGTGCCGTACTGCGGTATCTCGAGGCATCCGTCACAGAGGGGGAGCAGCGTCTCGTCGACACCGTCGACTTCGTTGCCGAAGATGACGGCGGTGGGACGCTGGGTGGAGAACTGCTCGAGCGACAGGCTCTCGTCGACCTGCTCGACGGCGTAAATCTGGTAGCCTTCGGCTTTCAGTTGGGCGAGACAGTCGGCGGTGTGCTCATAGTACTGCCAAGTGACCGAGTCTTCGGCACCCAATGCCGTCTTGTGGATGTCGCGATGGGGCGGTGTGGCGGTGATGCCGCAGAGACAGATGCGGTCGATACGGAAAGCGTCGCTGGTGCGGAAGACGGAGCCGATGTTGTTGAGGCTGCGAACATTGTCGAGCACCACAACCAAGGGCAGCTTGTCGGCAGCCTTGAATTGTTCGACGCTGATGCGTCCAAGATCGTCCATGGAGCGTTTCTTCATCGTCCTCTTGCTGTTTACAGGTATTATCCGATACTTCCCTCGAGACTGATGCTGAGCAGTTTCTGTGCTTCGACGGCAAACTCCATCGGCAGCTTCTTGAGCACGTCTTTGGCATAGCCGTTGACGATAAGACCGACGGCGCTCTCGGTGCTGATGCCGCGTTGCTGGCAGTAGAAAAGCTGGTCTTCGGAAATCTTGGAGGTGGTGGCCTCATGCTCGAGGATGGCGGTGGAGTTGTGGGCGTCGATATAGGGCCAGGTGTGGGCGCCGCATTGGTCGCCTAACAACAGCGAGTCGCATTGCGAGTAGTTGCGGGCACCGACGGCACTCTTGTTGATTTTGACCAATCCGCGATAGGAGTTCTGGCTCTTGCCGGCGCTGATACCCTTGGACATGATGGTGCTGTGGGTGTTCTTGCCGATGTGTATCATCTTGGTGCCGGTGTCGGCTTGCTGGTAGTTGTTGGTGACGGCCACCGAGTAGAACTCGGCGGTGGAGTCGTCACCCTGAAGGATGCAGCTGGGGTATTTCCAAGTGACGGCGGAACCCGTCTCGACCTGTGTCCACGATATCTTGGAGTGCGACCCTTTGCAGATGCCGCGTTTGGTGACGAAGTTGTAGATGCCGCCCCGTCCTTGCTTGTCGCCCGGGTACCAGTTCTGCACGGTGGAGTATTTGACTTCGGCGTCTTTCATGGCCACAATCTCGACGATGGCGGCATGCAGCTGGTTCTCGTCGCGTTGGGGAGCGGTGCATCCCTCCATATAGCTGACATAGGCACCCTCGTCGGCCACGATAAGGGTGCGTTCAAACTGGCCAGTTTTGGCGGCGTTGATACGGAAATAGGAGCTGAGTTCGATGGGGCAGCGAACCCCTTTGGGGATATAGCAGAACGAGCCGTCGCTGAAGACAGCCGAGTTGAGGGCGGCAAAGAAGTTGTCGCCGGCAGGCACCACGCTGCCCAAATACTGACGAACGAGGTCGGGGTATTTCTTCACCGCCTCGCTGATGGGGCAGAAAAGTATACCCTCTTTCTCGAGCAGGGAGCTGGCGGTGGTCTTCACCGAGACACTGTCCATAATGGCGTCGTAAGCCACACCGGTGAGCATCTTCTGCTCGCTGAGGCTGATGCCAAGTTTGTTGAAGGTCTCCAACAGTTCGGGGTCCACCTCGTTGAGACTCTTTTTCTGTTCGCGTGGCTTGGGAGCGGCGTAGTAGATGATGTCTTGGTAGTCGACTTTGTCGTATTTCAGATGACCCCAGTCGGGTTCCTCCATCTGTTGCCAACGACGGAAGGCTTTGAGACGGAACTCGAGGAGCCATTCGGGCTCCCCTTTTTTCTGGGAGATGAGACGCACAACGTCCTCGTTAAGTCCCTTGGGAATGGTCTCTGTCTCGATGTCGGTGACGAACCCCCACTTGTATTCTTCGTTCGTAACCTCTTGTATGATATTGTTTTGATCTTCGGCCATAAGGATGTTTATCTGCTTGTAGCGAGTTGCAAAAATACACAAAAAAGCACGTACGGCAGAAAAAAGTATGTGACTTTTTAACTGCTCTGATGTCACAAGGCAATAACAAGAACAATCCGTCGTTATCCAAAGCATAAAGAAAACATAAAGACAATGGATACATCGATTCTTCTCAACAACTTGGGTCATTACGCCAGACGAGTGGGCCGCACGGTAGGTCGCCCTGCTGTCATCCTCTATTATGTGCTGGCTGACCCCGCCACTCCCAAAAAAGACAAATACATCGTTTATGCGGCATTGGCCTATCTGCTGTTGCCTATTGACTTGATTTCCGCCAAACGAATACCCATCCTCGGGTGGGCCGACGAGGCAGCTGCGATAGCTTTTGCCTACAAGCGGGTGAAAAACAACGTCACGCCTGACATCGAGAAAATGGCAGACGAACTCTTGGACAAGTGGTCTCTGTAATCTGTTTGCATGATGGAAAAAGAGGACAGAAGGAGGGATGTCCAGATAACGGAACAAGACAGGCTCTTCATGCGTGAGGCCATCCGGTTGGCCGACGAGAGCGTCAACAACGGCGGTGGCCCTTTCGGTGCCGTCATCGTGAAAGACAACGAGATTGTCGCCCGAGGGTCGAACAGCGTCACCATCGACAACGACCCGACCTCCCATGCCGAGGTGAACTGCATCCGTGAGGCATGTCGTTTATTGGGCACCTTCGACCTAAGCGGCTGCACCATCTACTCCTCGTGTGAACCGTGCCCCATGTGTCTGGGTGCCATCTATTGGGCTCGCATTGGACACATCTTCTACGGCAACACCCGCAAGGATGCCCACGACATCGACTTTGCCGACGACTTCATCTACGAAGAATTGGATCGTCCGATGGACAAACGAACGGTGCCCATCACCCCGTTGTTGCATGACGAAGCCATCCATACCTTCCATCTGTGGAGCGAGAAGGCCGACAAGAAGGAGTATTGAACAGGGAATGCAATAATTAAGAACGTTGCTCGTTCTTTTCTCAAGAAAACAATAAAATATACACATTATGATACTGAATTTACCTTTGTCGGAAGCTTCGGCAATCATCAAAGAGAAAAGCGGCCAGGTGGTGTCGCTCAAAGCCGTGGGCGCTAAAACAGTAAGGGTGGGTTACGACGCTGCTGTCGAACTACCCATCGTGGGCAAGGTGCAGAAACGGGTGGATATCGACGCCACGATTGAAGAGCTGAAGGGGGAAGACCTTCATTTGACGTATGCTGCACAGGGTGCCGTGGTGTCGGTGGCTATCAAAAGTTTGTTGGCTGCTGCCGGCCGATCCAAGTATAAGAATCTTATAGAGCCTCGCGACCATAACCGATTGGTGGTTCACTTGGGGCAGATTGAAGAGGTTCACAAAACGTTGCGACAAATCGATGTAAAGGATATCGTGTTGAAGAACGACAGTGCTGTGGTGTCGTTTCTTTTGAAATAATATGGGAGGCGTGATGAAAAGGCATTTGACGAGATGGCTGTTGTCCATGATGATGATGGGTGCCATGATGGCATGTGGCGGTCGAGGTGAGGATGTGGTGACTGATTCGATGACGGACAGCACGGCAATGGTGTCCGACACCATACCTAATACGTTGCTGGCTTTGCCTGATTCGACGAACGACCGAGTCCACTATCTGTTGTCAAAAGACAGAAAGGTATTGATAGAAAGTCAGATTATCGATAATGGTGTCAAGGAACTCAAAGCCACCAACCGCTGCCTGTTTGTGGATTCGTTGGGACGGGTGGACACAGTGTTCGATTTCTTTTCGTGTGGTGGGAAAAACTATTGGGTTACACGTCTCTTCACCGTTCAATGCCGCAATGGCAAGAAATATTATCTGGCATCGTGCTTCGACCGCAAGCAGGGAGACAACTGTTATGGCGAACTGATAGCCTTTGCTCCCGACAGCAATTCGATACATCGGGTGTCGATTGTCGATGGCTCTTGTCCCGTGGCCAAAGACGACATCGCCACCTCTTTCAGTTACTACAAGAACGCCTATCCGGTGGCACTCTATCCATTCGTGTTGCGATGTGGTGCCACCTATAGCGAGATGACCCACGTCCTGGCCACTTATGTGGGCGAGGTGCCCACCGATCGCTATGCTGTATACCAGTTTGACGGTGGCAAGTTTGTGCTGAAAAATGCCAATGCTCCTCGTCAAGGTCTCAACAAGTATCTGAAAGACTATCAAGAGATGGAATGTGAGTTTGTGACAGCGAAATACCGTGTCCGTATCGACCGCATGGACGATACCGATACGGCATTCCGTTATGCTGCATGGAAGGACTGCAAGGCGCATGGCGCCAAACCCGATTTGGTGCTGTATGGCGGTACCTATAGCAAGGCAAATGATAGTTATTCTTTCAACAACAAAGGCTATGTCTATTCAGTGACTGATGTCCATCGCAACGACACCATCCGTCTGCAGGTTCATAAGGATAACAAGTTGCTGGTTGACGAACGTGCTGTGAAGTAATATTATGGTAGTAGACGAAATACAACCCAGATTGCCTGATTTTTTGGTGAACCGAGATCCCGACAGCCACAAAGGACACTACGGTCATGCGTTGCTTGTGGCGGGTTCGTTTGGCAAGATGGGAGCGGCTGTGTTGGCGGCCAAGGCGTGCTTGCGAAGCGGTGTCGGGTTGTTGACGGTGCATGTACCGCGATGCGGTGTGGAAATCATGCAGACGGCTGTTCCCGAGGCAATGCTCAGCATCGACGCTGGAGGCGAATGTCTTGTACAATGTCCACCCGATCTGAACCGTTATGATGCTATCGCGGTGGGGCCGGGGTTGGGAACGGATTCGATGAGTTTTTCGGCGTTTCGTCTTCTGCTGAATCAGTTGAGACAGCAGCCATTGCCCTTGGTGGTGGATGCCGATGGACTCAACCTGTTGTCGATGCACAAGGGCATGCTGATGGAGTATCTTCCTCATATGTCGATATTGACTCCCCATGCACGGGAGTTTGACCGTCTGTGGAGTCGTCATTTGGAACCGCCGGAAGAATTGTTCGCCACCTCGGCACGTCGTTCCAGCGCGGTGTTGCAAATGGCACAAGAAAAAAACATTGTGCTGATCCACAAGGGACATCGCTCTTTGATTGCCTCGCCCGACGGCCATTATTCTTACAATTCCACGGGCAATGCGGGTATGGCGACAGCGGGTTCGGGCGATGTGTTGACAGGCATATTGCTCGGATTGTCCACCCAGTGCGAGGCACAACGTCGACACGGTGTCAGGGAAAGCCTCTTGCCGACACCCTATGAAATAGCACGTATGGGTGCTTTTCTGCATGGCAAATCTTCCGATTTGGCTGTGGAAAAGCAGGCAATGTGTACCCTTATGGCTTCCGATATAGTGGATAATTTGAAGTATGCAATTGAATGATAGATAGCGATATGAATTGATGGAGGAGAAGAAATTGTAAAAAAAAATTTGGCCATATCGGGAAATGTGAGTACTTTTGCACCCGATTTTGAGCGATAGAAATCATCTTCCTCAATAGCTCAGTTGGTTAGAGCACCTGACTGTTAATCAGGGGGTCGCAGGTTCAAGTCCTGCTTGGGGAGCAAAAAAAGTTTAAAGGGTAAAGTTTTAAGGGGAGCGCTGTGCAAGTAACACGGCGCTTTTTTATATGCTCTACTCTAAAATGGTTACCATTGATAGATGAAAACAGTCCTTATTGTCATCCTTATCTCCATAGCGATAGTTGGCTTTAGCTTCGCGGGAATCGCTATCAAGATGCTCTTGAAGAAAAACGGCGAATTCAAGCGCCATTGCTCTTCCATCGACCCTTATACGGGCGAGCGGTCGGGTTGTGTGTGTGCCAAGACTGTTTACGACAAATGCGACTCGGCTCCGCACTATCACCCGCTCGAGGTGAACAAGGAATTGTTGGAGGAATGTGGCAATCTGCCAAAAAAGAAACAATCACAGAAATAATTTTTGCTCCCCACGCGTCGTGTCTTTATCAACATAATGTGGGTGAAAAGTTTCCGTAGGGTGGGGGAGGTACAATACACTATTATTTGTAGTTTTGCATTACCAAAACTATATGCCTAATGGACGAGATTATTAGATTAAAGAATGTGAGTATCAGTCATGAAGAAGGCTCTTTGTTGACCAACGTGAACTTTGAGTTGCACCCAGGAGAGTTTGTTTATTTGATTGGCAAAAGCGGTGCGGGAAAGACATCGTTGTTG
>CAJOQB010000001.1 GCA_905236405.1 uncultured Bacteroidales bacterium | reverse complement strand
CGGCATGGAAGCCCACCTCGCGGAGGTTGGGAATCCACTCGGCGAAGACCTCGGAAACTATCTCGAGGAACTCTTTGCTGTTGTATTTGATGTTCTGGCGTGTCTCGTAGGCATCAGTGTCGGGCGAAGCACAGCCGATAATCTGGCCGGTGTGGAGGAACTGCTGGCCGTAGACAGCGGAGAACCCGCGATAATGACGGCGGTCGATAATCATGTCTAAGGCATCACCCTTGACACCCATGAGCGGCAGACGACGGGTGATGAAGGCCTGGTGCTTGACGGGATAGAGACCGGTGTCGATGCCCAGCATGTCGGTGAAACGCTCGGCTCCCCAGCCCATGGAGTTGACAAAATGGTCGGCGAGATACTCGACATACTTGCCTTCATGGGTACGGACAAGGGCGAGGAACTTGTCGCCATGGTGAGCAACACTCAGCAACTCGCAGTCCTCGTAGACGCGTCCGCCAAGGCTCTTGCCTATGCCACGGATATAGTCGATGACACGGCCAGGAGTGGCTTGCCAGCAGTCGCGCGTGATAAGGGCATGCGAATAGGTGCTCTTGCTGTCATCCCAAAGGGGCGAGATTTCGGTCTTGAAATCCTTGCGGTCGACCATATAGGCATCGCTCCATGCGCGGCTGGCATCAAGGGCACGATAGGTAGCATCGTCGTGGACAAGGTTGACGTAGCGTGTGGGTTTATAGTTGATATTGTGTACTTTCTGTATCGACTTGAAAATCTCATGACTGTGGGTGGCGATGTCGGCGATGTCGGGGTTGGAGAATGCCGGACGGCCACCACCGATATTGCGCCACGAGGCACCGCGACTCCAGTTGATGAGGACGGGTTTCAAGCCAGCCTCGGAGAAATAGCGGAACAGGCCGCTGCCTGCGATACCACCGCCGGCAATAAGGACTCGCACCTCTTCGCGGGTGACGTTGTTGCTCTTCGGGAAGACAAAGACCTCCTTGGTCTTGCCGTTGTAGACATCGCCAAGGGTTACAGGAGCTGAGAGTGGGGCACGCGGTGTGGCGTCGCCAACAACCTCAATGCCGTGGGCACGGAGTATCTGCTTGGCACGCGGAATGCAACGCTTGCCACGGCAGGGACCCATACCCATGCGGGTAATGTGCTTCAGCTCGTCGACAGAGATATACTTGCGGTCACCGATGACATCGAGTAGCTGCTCAAGGGTGACATCCTCGCAGTGGCAGACATAAGTCTTGGAGTCATTGGCATCCTGCGAATTGGCGAATTCTAATGGTTCCGGGTAACGGTCCTTTGCAATGAAACCTTTAATATCGGTCAAGTTCTCCATTTTCCCGTCTCCGTTCGCAGTCACCTTAACTCTTGCCACATTGGTCTTGTTGGGCTTGACGAGGATTTTCTCTATCACTCCCTCCCCTATCTTCTTGCCGTTGTTGTCGACGAGGAAGACCTCGGCGCCCTCCTTTGCCTCATACTCGATAGGCAGGAAGACCCACTGTTTGTCGAGATTGTAGCCAAAGATGGCGAGGCCGGGACACTGGTAGACGCACTCCATGCAGCCAATGCACTTGTCGTAGTCGACTGTCGGCGTACTGGAAGTGGTGGGCTTGCTGATGGCACCCTGCGGACAGGAGAACGAGCAGGGATTGCAGGCAAAACCGTAGAGACAGTCGAGCTGGACAAACGGTTTGAGCTTCTGGCGCTCGGGAGTGGGCAGGTTGGGTTTTTCGAGTATACGGATAGGGTGCTGCTGCGAGTCTATATACTGACGCGAAATCTCGAGATATTCGTCATAGTCGAAGCGGATGCCCATGTTCTGGGCAACCTCGAAGGCGGCCTGACGTCCACGGAGCACAGCACTGGTGCCCTCACCGATGCGGACGGCATCACCGGCAGCATATGTATTGAGACCAAAGACATCGCGTCCCTTGACAAGCAGCTGGTTGTCAGGCACAAGACCCGTACAGATATTGATGATGTCGATACCGCTGATAACCTGCTCGGTTCCGGGTATCGGCTTGAAATTCTCGCACTTGGCGATGACAGCACCGGTTATGGCAGTGCGGTCGGCATTGGGGATGGCGCGGACAAGGGTGTAGCCAGTCATGATGGGGATGCCAAGACGGCGCACACGGTTGGCTTGGACGGGGAAGCCGCCCTCGCGGGGCATTGCCTCGATGATGGCCTTGATGGTGGCTCCGGCCTGCATGCCCTGATAAGAGGTGAGGTAGCCGATATTGCCTGCGCCGACAGTGAGGACATTCTTGCCAAGGAGGGTGTGCTCCTGGTTCATCATCTTCTGGAAGACGGCAGCGGTATAGACTCCCGGGACATCATCGTTCTCGAAGGTAGGCATGAAGGGAACGGCACCTGTTGCGACAACAAGGTGTTCGGCATCAATATAGGCAACCTCTTGCGTCTCAATATTCTTAACAGCTATTCGACGGCCCTCAAGGAGGTCCCATACAGTGGTGTTGAGCAATATGCCGTCATGATTATCACCGGCCAAAGTCTTGGCGATGTCGAAACCACGCATTCCGCCAAATTTTTTGGCTTTCTCGAAGAAGAAGAACTGGTGGGTCTGCATGTTGAACTGTCCTCCGATGCGGGTGTTGCTGTCGACAACAAGGTTGTCGATGCCGAGGGCGTTGAGCTGCTCGCGGCAGGCGAGACCGGCGGGACCGGCACCGATGATGGCGACCTGTGTCTTGTAAATCTTCACGTCGCGCGGCTGCTCGGAGGTGGCGTCGGGGAAGTAATCCTTATCTAACTCACGGACTTCCTTTACGTTGTCGACAGGAGTGATGCAGATGCGGCGTATCTTGCCGTCGACGAGCATCTCGCAAGCACCGCACTTGCCGATGCCACACTCAAGACTACGGGGTTTGCCATCGACAGAGTGGCTGTGGACCGGATAGCCGGCCTGATGCAGGGCAGCTGCAATGGTGTAGCCTTTCAAACCCTGCACGGGTTTGCCATTAAACAAAAAATCGACAACCTCTGGCTGGGGGATGTTGAGAATAGGATGGGTTTCGATGCGATTCATTGTATATATTTTATGGATTATTCTATAATACAAACAAATACCCTGCAAAAGAGGTCTTCTTTTGCATTGCAAAGATAGAAAAAATTATACGTTTTTTTCATCCATTTGGAAAAAAAATGTACTTTTGCACTTGGAAAAACAACCGCCATGAAAAAACTTCTATTATTTGCCGGACTGCTGGCAGTGACAACTTTATGTATGTCGCAAAACAACAATAACAAGGAAAAAATGGAAAAAGAACATATCGTTTATTTCAGTTTCGACCAAAACAACGCCATGGCAATGAATGGCGAAAAATACAACGTAAGCATCCTGAAAGATGGCAGAATCAAGATTGTCATCGACGAAGGACTACGCGGCGAGAAAGAACTGTATACCGATGACAGCACCATCTTCGACGAGCTTCTGAACCTCGTGAAGACCTACGAGATGGACAAGTACGAAAGCAACTACCAGCCAGACATGCGGGTCTTCGACGGCGACTCATGGAGCCTGTACTACAAGTACGACACTCGACGCAGCGTGAGCTCAGGTGGCTACATGGCATGGCCCGACAATTTCCGCGAGGCACACGAGGCGATGTCGCATTATTTCCAGAAATGGCGCGACTGCCAGAAAGGAGTTGTGGAGATAGACTATTTCAAGTTCACCACCAAGAACAATCAAGGCCGCGACATAGCGTACACCCTCGAACGCGGCGAGACAGAGGCAACGATAACAATCCACGATGCCGAGCAGGGTATCGACAAAAGCCTCAAAGTCAGCAACGACGTCATCACCGAGTTCCATCAGAGAGCCAGCCTCGTGCGACTGAAAAGCAGCCTGTACGACCACATCCCCTCTGACCCCGACGCCACAATGAGCACCTATTTTGTACGCTACAACAATGGCGACACCATCGAAGGAAAAACAGGCTACACCACCTACCCCAGCCACAAAGAGTCCGCCATAATGGATTTCTTCGAACGCTGGCTTAGGGAGTGATTTACGGCATTGGCTTAAAGGAGCAAATCAAGAAACAGGCCGACGACGAACATTCAATACGGTATTTCAACTATCCGTATCAAGCATTGGAGGAAGCTGTAGTGAATGCCTTGTACCATAGAAATT